>JAQBFL010000188.1:0-5522 GCA_032123415.1 bacterium
CCGGCGTTCTCATCCAGGAGGCCATGGACGAAACGGGCTACGATGAGATTCCGATCTACTCGGCCGGCTTCACTGAAGGGCGCTTGGGCATGCTCGCCGACGGCGTCGAATTCGACTTGCCGAGCCGCACGCTGACCGTCACGCTGCTCTGCCAGAACTGCCTCTACGTCGCCTCCGCCCGGATTATGACGCGTTGGGCGGACCGGCTCGGGAACGCCGCCGACGCGGCGTGGCTGCGCGGCGAGGCGGAGCGCGTCGCCCGCCGCGTGCACGAACGGCTGTACTGCGCGCAGGACGGCTTCTTCCGTGACCGCTTCTGGAGCGGCGACTTCTCCCCGGTCAAAGCCATGACGATCTTCTATCCGCTGCTGGCCGGGATCGCCGACGATGCGGTGAAGGCGCGGCTCCGGGAGACGCTGCTCGATCCGAAGCAATTCTGGGGCGACAATCTGATCCCCACCGTCAGCCGCGACGATCCCGCCTACTGTGATGGCATGGACGGCATCGGCAACTACTGGCGCGGCAACTGCTGGCCGCCGACCACCTACATGATCTACCTGGCCATCAAGGAGGCGGGGTGGGACGACCTCGCCGCCGAATACGCCCGCCGCGTCTGCGGCCAGTTCATGGAATACTGGCGGGCGCACGGCCACGCCTACGAGAACTACCCGGCCGAGGGCAAGGTCGACCACCGCTTCCTCTATGTCCAACAGTGGGGTGGTCGCGAATTGCGCTATGTCTGGTCGGGGATGCTGCCGCTCTGCGGCCTGGAGGAGCTGTTCGCCCCGGAAGCCGCGCGAGGCGGCGTGCGCTTCGGCAACCCCCACCTGAAGGAGCAATCCGTCTGGCGCAACTTCACCTGGCAGGGCATGTCGGTGGAGGCCGAGGCCGGCCCGCAGCGGACGCGGGTGGTCGTGGGCGAGGCCTGGAGCTTCCTGGCCGAGCCGGGGATCGCCGTGCGCGGCTTCACGGTGGACGGTGGTGTGGTCTTCAGCGCCCAGACGCGGGAAAAGACCAGCGTCCGTATCGAGTTCAGCGGTTTCCAGCCTGCAACTGGCGCCGCCCTCCGGATCAACGGGCAGCCGGTCACCTTCACCGTCGAGGGCGCCGCGCTGTGCTTCAGGCTCCCGGTGGGCGCGGCGGAGGTACGGATCACCCCGCGCTCAGGTGGATGAACCCAAGTAATCATTCGAGATTGCCAAAGAAACTCACGGAAAAGAACATGCCGACGAAAGTTTTCATCTACAGTCATACGCATTGGGATCGGGAGTGGTATCTCAGCCAGACGCAATTTCAGTACCGGCTGATTCGCACGATGGATGAGATTATTGAGCTGATCGAAGCGGATGACGGGTTCGACGTGTTCGTGATGGACGGTCAGACCTGCATAATCCAGGACTATCTCGACCTGCGCCCGGAGCGCGCGGTGAAGGTACGCGAGCTGATCGCCGCGGGCAAGCTCGCCATCGGTCCCTGGTACAGCATGCCGGACGACTTCCTGGCCGGCGGCGAGGCGTTGATCCGTAACCTCATGCGCGGCCATGCCGATTGCCGCGACTATGGTGCGAGGTACCCCAACGTGGGTTACGTCCCCGACAGCTTCGGGCACATCGAGCAGATGCCGCAACTGCTGCGCGGGGTGGGCATCGACAACTTCGTCTTCGGCCGCGGCCGGCCGGTGGCGTTGGCGGTGGAGGACGGGCATCGGCTGGAGTTCCTGTGGCAGGCGCCGGACGGCACCTCGGTGTTCGCCTGGCATCTCGCACAAGGCTACGCCGGCGCCATGTTTCTGCCCGGAGTGGACAGGTCGGAGAAACTGCGCGAACGCTTCGAGAAGATCATCGAAGCGCACGCCAACTCGCATCGACCGGAGTTGGTCTTGGCGGCACACGGCACAGACCACACGTGGCTGCAGCGCGACATTGCCGCGATCCTGCGCAAGCTGCCGGAGCTGTTGCCCGAGGTCGAGTTCCATCACGGGACCCTCGAGGATGCGTTGGACGAATGGCGGCGCGAGATGCCGACGGGGCTGGAGACCTGGGAGGGACAACTGCGCGGGCGCTTATCCATCGGCGAACTGCACGGCACGTTGTCGAGCCGGATTGACAACAAGGTGTGGAACGAGCGCGCGCGCATGTATGTGGAGAACCTGGCCGAGCCGTTGGACGCCATCGCCTGGCGCTATGGCAAGGCTTCGGCCCGGCCGTATCTGCGGCGTGCGTGGGAGCTGATGCTGCAGAACCATGCGCACGACTCCATCTGCGGCTGCAGCCAGGACCGCGTGCACGACGAGGTGAACGCGCGCTTCCTTAAGGCGGCCGAGCTCGGTACCGACGTGGCCGACGGGGCGCTCGACCTGCTGAACTTCGAGGCACGCCGCAATAGCGCGCCGGCGGCGGTGGTCTACGCCGGGCTCAACGCTGGGAACCCCGTGGTCGACTTCGTGCTGCGCCTGCCGGCGCCGCCGGAAGGTACCCTCTGTCTGTCCGACGCCGAGGGCGGGCGCTACCGCGTGCAGCTCGATGTGGTCGAAAAGCTGCGCATCAGGCATACCGACGCGACGGTGGACTGCTATGAAGCGCGTGGTTGCGTGTACGTCCCGGACCTCTTGTTCGGTGAAGTGCGCCGGCTCACGGTGACCACCGGTTTCACGCGTAAGCCGGAGCAGCCGGTGCGCTGCCGCGGGCGCGCGCTGGAGAACGGGATCCTGCGCGTGGAGGTGAGGCCTGACGGCAGCCTTGATCTGACCCACTTGCGCAGCGGCCGGGTGATTGCGGGGACGCACTATTTCGTGCAGGAGACGGATCTCGGCGGCGGCTACCATTTTCAGCCGTTGCCGAATGGGAGCCGCCGCGACACGCGTGGTGGCAAGGCACGCGTACGCCGAGTCACGAAAGGGCCCCTGCGCGGCAGCTTGGAAGTGCGCACGCGCCTCGCCGTGCCAGCCGGCTACAATCGGGAACGACAGGAACTCAGCGGGCGCGGCCAACTGGTGATGACCTCAACCCTCACGCTGGAAGCAGGCTCGGAGCTGTTGAAGATTCGGACCGTGATCGAGAACAGCGGCGGCAACCAGCGCCTGCGAGTGGTGCTGCCCACCGGCATGCAGACCACCGAGGTCTGCGCGGACGCGAGTTTTGCGGTCCACGCGAACAGCCTTGAGCGCTGGCCGGCCGAGGCGAATCAGAACTTCCATCCCATGCGCTCGTTCGTCGACATGGCCGAAGACCACGGCGGCCTGGCCTTCATCGGCAAGGGCCTGCATGAGTATGAGATCGTGCCGGGCGCCGAAGGAACGGCGTTGGAAATCACGCTGTTGCGGTCGGTGGACTTCATCTTTCTCTGTTCCACCTGGGAGACCCCGGGCGCGCAGCTGCGGGGATCGCTGACGCATGAGTACGCTTTACGCCTGCACGCCGGCGATTGGCGCACGGCCGGCGTGGCGGAAAGCGCCGCGGCGTTCCTGAACCCCGCCATCGCGCACGTCAGCGGCGACACGCTGCATCCCAATGAGGAGCACGAACACGCAACGGTCGGCTTCTACGCCATGCGCAACGACGTGGCGGTGCCCATCGACACGAACCGCTCGCCGTGGCACGTGACCAACGCCCACCGCGACGGTTGGCGGCGCATGGAACCCGATCGGTTCCCCGACGCGGCGATGCCCGGCCGCATCGTGCCGTTCGGGCTCGACGGCGAGCATCTCATTGTCAGTGCGTTCAAGCGTGCGGAGGATGGCAACGGCGAGATCCTGCGCTTCTGGAGTGCGGCGGCAGCGCCGCAGATTGTGCGCATACGCGGGGGGTGCCCCGGCGCGCAACTCCAGCAGACCGACCTGCTGGAACGTAACCTGCCGGAGACGGCAGCCGCAACGGACGAACTGACCCTGGACGTGCGCCCGTTCGAGATCGTGACCATCCGCATTGCGCCGACTGCGCGACAAACCACCGGCCTTGGAGGCCAAACGGAGAAGTGTCTATGAAGCTGCGCCGGATGGCATGTATCCTGGTCCTGACCTGCGGAGCAAAACGGTGTCAGAGCAGGTGAAAACGGGGTCAGGAACCGTAAAAATGCCTATCAACAAGCCAAGTCCCATACCCTGTGAAGCCCTGCTCGATCTCGATCCCGCGCTTGGCGACGAATGGCTGTGGATGCTGCCGCCAGCGGACGTCTGCGCCGATGCGGCCGGCGTCGTGCATGCCGAGGTCGCCTTCCGGGCCGATTCCCACAAGGAGGACCGCCCGCCGCTCAAACGCACCTTGCGCTTTCGCGCCTACGGCGGCGTGGTGGTGCGCGTGTCGCTCGATGGCACCGGGTCCGGCGATCCGGGAGCGCGCACCTCGTTGAAGTTGGCTTCCGATGACGCGCTGTGCTTCACGCTCCCGGTTGGCGCGGCGGAGGTGCGGATCATGGGAAAGGCAGCGTCGGCGTGAGCGCGATACGGCCAAGGGAGTTGATCCATGAAGCCTGAAGAATTGCTGACCAGGTTCGAAAACCCCGGCGCCGAGTGGCGTGGCAAGCCTTTCTGGGCGTGGAACGGCAAACTGGAGAAAGCCGAACTCCCCCGCCAGGTCCAGGTCATGAAACCGATAGGAACTTCCTTTTCCACGGCAAGGCATTATGGCCCCGGATTTCCCAGCCCGATAAAAACGAAGACTCATCCGTAACCGATAAGGGAGCACCCAGCATGGACCCGAGAGTGCAGGAGATTTTCGACAACCGCGAGGAGAACTGCCTGCTGCCGTTCCTGTGGTTACACGGCGAGAGCCACGAGAAGCTGGTCGCTGAGATCGAGGCCATCGCCCGGTCCGGAGCCCGGGCTTTCTGCGTCGAGTCGCGTCCACACGAGCAGTTCTGCCGGGATGGCTGGTGGGCGGACATGGACCTTATCCTGGCCGAGGCAGAGCGCCGCCGCATGCAGGTGTGGATCTTGGATGACAAGCATTTCCCGACCGGGTACGCCAACGGGCTGATCAAGGACAAATACCCGGAGCGGCGGATCTGGCACCTGCGCGAGGAGCATGTCGATGTCGTCGGTCCGCAGGCCGATGGCGCGGTGATGCTCAGCGCGCCGGTCGAGGGCGAAGAGCTGCTGTGGGTCTACGCCTTGCCCCGGCCGGAGTATGCCGAGGTGATGGCTCCGGCGCCGGTCGAACTCACCGGCCGGGTGCGCGACGGCTACGTCTTCTGGGACATCCCCCACGGCGTGCACCGCATCTTCTTCATCTACAAGACCCGCCGCGGCGGTCTGATGCCGGACTACATCCACATGATCGACCGGGACTCCGTGCAGACCCTGATCGAGGCGGTGTACGAGCCGCATTATGCCCGTTACCAGAAGTATTTCGGTTCCACCCTGGCCGGGTTCTTCTCCGACGAGCCCCGCTTCGGGAATGACTTCGCCGACTGGAGCGGCGCCACCGGCGGCTTCTACGACCGCCGGGTCGGGACGCCGGGCCTGGCCCTGCCTTGGTGCGACGAGGTCCTGGCCCGCATGAGCGCCGCGCTGGGGCAGGATGCGC
>JAQBFL010000189.1:0-4264 GCA_032123415.1 bacterium
TATCGCCGCTGGCCCGGCTCAGGCTGAACGGCACGTTCATATGGCTGCTTGAATGTCAAGCGGGCAGATCTCGGGCGCTCCCGTTGATAGTGAGGGGGTGGAAGGTGGGAAGGACGGAACCGGAGGGCGCGTGGAGACGACGCAGGGCGAGCGGTTTGCCCGCACCTTCTCCCATCCGTGCTTCTTCAGGAGCTTTCGCAGCGCGCTCACAACCCCGTCGATGTCCCCGGAGCACGTCCCGCCCCCGTATCACAGCCATAAGGCCTGGGGTCGTGAAGATATGAAACAGATCATAACCATTGTGGCATTACTCGGCCTCTTGCTGGTCTCCGGCTGCGCATCACATCGCACGGGTGGCCACGGTCTTCCGTCGGTTCGTCTCACGGGGCACGACAAGGGTGGCGATGCGGTCACCGTGACTGAAGAAGGCAATCGGACCGTAGTCGATGTGCATAGCACGAGCGGGATCGGCAGGGCGGAACTCACAATGCCCAACGGAGGGTGGCGGCGACCACTCACCATGCGGTTCCATCTCCAGGGTCTGGAGGCACTCGACGTGAACAACGGGAGGCTTGTCATTCACACGTCTGTGCTCAGTCGTCCACCGTACAAGCAACTCTGCGAGTTGTTTCCAGTCGGGGGCCGCAACGGATCCCCACTCGAAGAAGTTTCCCCCTTCTGGATGCCTCTCAACGTGGCGAACAGGAAGGAACCCGGCCAACGTGTCATTCCCCTCGACGACGGGTATTTCGAAGTCACACTTCCTGATGCTTTGCTCGATGGAAATCCGGAGACACTGTACATTCAGTGGATTGACTTTCTGAGAGGATGACACACAAGGAGAGCCCCAACCGCACCCTGAACCGTACCGTTTACAGCCGCGCGGACGCGGCTGCAAACGTCCGGATAGGGTGGGCGTCGGATTGAGAAGGGAGAGAAACACGATGGCACGACAGCAAGGTGAACGTGGATGCGCAAGTACTTTTCTCGGCTGCTTCGCGGCAGGAGTACTCATCCTCGTGGTCATTGGTGTGGCCGCCTACTTCTTCGTCCCCAAGTGTTTGAAGGATGCCGACAACAAGGTGGTTCCTTGGCTGGAAAGCAAAGGCCGAGTCCTTGTCGGCAAGATGGCTCTTCAGCCTCTAATCAAGACCATTGAGCGCTCGGAGCTTTCGAGATCGGAAAAGAAGGAATGGAGTGATTTCCTTGTCGAGAAATGGGAACTGGCCAGTTCCTCTCAGGATCAGAAGCTGCGTCGCGAAACTCTGATCAATGCCTCTCGCGAGACCGTTGGAACGTACTCGGGGATGTACTACGCCCTGCTTGCCATCGGCGAGCGTGATTTCAAGGAGACGTCCCTCACCGGTAAACAGATTGAGATGGGTCAGAAGCTTATAACAGCAATCACAGCGCACATGCTGGACGGCAACTATTCCTTGGATGAACTGGCTCCGCTCAGGTCGGACCTGTACTCCGTCCTGACGGGCTGGCGCGAGGAGACGCAGAACGAACAGGGCCAGAGAGAACAGGACAACAATCTACGTGACTTCTTCCGTTCTCTTCTTCGTCTGACCGAGAAGCCAGAACACCACGGCGACAACCAATCGCATGACATGGATGTCGAGTTCCGGAAAGAGCTGCTGGCGTTCAAGCAGAGAGTTGTCCAGGAAGAGCAACAGATGAAAGAGGAATCCGAACTCGCATCTGGACCCGTACCCTCAAAGGCCGCCGCGGACGGCGGCCTTTCTGGTTCGCAACGGCGATCAAAAGGTGCGGCCGCCCATCGCAGATTTGCGTGAACCTCCTTCTCGGTCTTCTCTGCTCTGTGTTTCCGTGGTGAGTCTTCTTCCGCTCCCTTGACCTATCCGGTGCGCTACCTGGCGGCGGGTGGCGCGACGCTGACGCTTTCGTGGCTGCATGCCACGGTCGTGAGAGGGCGGTGGAGCTGTTTCAGCCGGGTCTACGCCCATTTCGGGTTGCTGGTCAGCAACCTCGCGCTGTGGTTCCTTCATCTGCTGGTCTGAACCACACGCCTGTTGACTTGTGTGGCGGCCCGCTGCTATGGTTGCTCCGGTGCCGTTCCGAAGGTGTTCCAGCGGCAGAGACGCCCGATGCAGCTCGCAGAAGGAATTCGATACGCCATGTACCAACCGGTTTCGAATAAGGTGGATTTTCCGCGCGCGGAGCGGGATGTGCTGGCATTCTGGGAGACGCACGGCACGTTTGCCGCGTCGCTGAACGCGCGCCGCGAGGGCGCCGAATACACTTTCTACGACGGCCCCCCGTTCGCCACGGGACTGCCGCACTACGGCCATCTGCTGGCGGGCACGATCAAGGACATCGTGCCGCGCTACCAGACGATGCGCGGGCATTTCGTCGATCGCCGCTTCGGCTGGGACTGCCACGGGCTGCCCGTGGAGTACGAGGTCGAGCAGGATCTGAAGATCAGCGGCAAGTCGGAGATCGAGAAGCTGGGTGTGGACGTCTTCAACGAGCGGTGCCGGAGCATCGTGCTGCGCTACACGCGCGAGTGGCGCGAGATCGTCACGCGCATGGGCCGCTGGGTGGATTTTGATCGCGACTACAAGACGATGGACGCGCCCTACATGGAGTCCATCTGGTGGGTGTTCAAGACGCTTTGGGACAAGGGGTTGATCTACGAAGGACGGAAGATTCTTCCGTACTGCCCGCGCTGCGCGACGCCGTTGTCCAACTTCGAAACCAACCAGGGTTACGAGGACGTCACCGATCCGGCGATCACCATCCGCTTCAAGCTGACGGACGAGGAGAACGCCTACATCCTGGCGTGGACCACGACCCCGTGGACGCTGCCGTCGAACCTGGCGTTGGCGGTGGGGGCGGAGGTCGAGTATGCGCGGGTGGAGGACGGCGGCGAGGTGTACTACCTGGCGGCCGACCGCCTGGGGGCCTACTACAAGAAGGACGACCCGGCACGGCGCGTGACGCGGTTGCGGGGCGCCGAGCTGGTGGGCCGGCGCTATGAGCCGCTCTTTCCCTACTTCAGTGCGCTGGGCGCGCGCGGCGCGTTCCGCGTGCTGGCCGCGGACTTCGTATCCACCGAGGACGGCACGGGCGTCGTGCATATCGCCCCCGGATTCGGAGAGGACGACGCGGCGCTGGGCGCGGCGGCGGGGTTGCCGCAGGTGTGTCCGATCGACGCGGAGGCGCGCTTCACGAGCGACGTGCCGGACTACGCGGGGCGCATGGTCAAGGACGTCGACGACGACATCATGAAGCGCCTGAAGCAGGAGCGCAAGCTCGTGCACCGCGGGACGATCGTGCATAGCTACCCGCACTGCTGGCGCTGCGACGCGCCGCTGATCTACCGCGCGGTGTCGACGTGGTTCGTCAGCGTCGAGAAGATCAAGGACCGGCTGATCGAGGCCAACCGGCAGGTGCGCTGGGTGCCGGAGCATCTGCGCGATGGGCGGTTCGGCAAGTGGCTGGAGGGCGCGCGGGACTGGGCCATTTCCCGCAACCGGTATTGGGGCGCGCCGCTGCCGGTGTGGCGCAGCGAGGACGGCAAGGAGTGCGTGTGCGTCGGGTCGATCGAGGAGCTGGAACGTCTCTCGGGCGTGCGCGTCACGGACCTGCACAAACACTACGTCGATAAGCTGGAGATCCCGTCGCGCGAGGGCCGGGGACCGCTGCGGCGCGTGACCGAGGTGCTGGACTGCTGGTTCGAGAGCGGCGCCATGCCCTACGCGCAGGCGCACTACCCGTTCGAGAACCGCGAGCGGTTCGAGTCGCATTTCCCGGCGGACTTCATCGCCGAGGGGCTCGATCAGACGCGCGGATGGTTCTACACCCTGATGGTTCTGAGCGTGGCGCTTTTCGACAAGCCCGCGTTCCGCAACGTCGTGGTCAACGGGCTCGTGTTGGCCGAGGACGGCCGCAAGATGAGCAAGCGGCTGAAGAACTACCCCGATCCGCGCTACATGTTGGACCTCTACGGGGCGGATGCGTTGCGGCTCTACCTCATCTACTCGCCGGTGGTGCGGGCCGAGGATCTGCGCTTCTCCGAGAACGGCGTCAAGGATCAGATGCGCCACATCCTGATTCCGCTCTGGAACGCGTACAGCTTCTTCGTGACCTATGCGAACATTGACGGCTGGCAGCCGGCCGCGGAGCGGCGCGCGCCCGGCGCGCACATGCTGGACCGCTGGATCCGCAGTTCGCTCGAGACGCTGATTGCCGACGTGACCGCCGCGATGGACGGCTACGACCTGCAGCGGGCGGTGCG
>JAQBFL010000190.1:0-5639 GCA_032123415.1 bacterium
GGTCACCGCCGGTCCCATGAAGGGCAAGGCTTTCACGTTCGAGGAGCACGATACCTTCCTGTTCGGGCGGTTGGAGGAGTGCCACTGTCGGCTGCCGGATGACGGGCAGGTGTTGTGACCGGCACGATCTTGCACCAAAGCTATAGAACCGTTAGTATTTGTGCGCTTGGAGGATTGATGTGAAGAACCGTGGTCTGTATGCCACGGGCGCTGTTGGAAGGAGAAGCCGGTGCGGCTTTACGTGGGTTGCATAGAGGTGACAGATGAATGAGCGCTATGCCTGGTTATGGGATGTGGAGATGGATGCGCAGACTTTTGAGCGGTGCCTGCAAGGGGAACAGGCGCTGGGCCGTTTCGATCCGGACTGGGCTCTGCTGCGGTTGTTGGAGTATGCGCCGTATCGGGAAATTCGCCGGTTGCTCCCTGTTCGGCGGTTCATACGTCGGTGGCCGGAACTGGCGCCCCGAATGCGCTCGGCGGCACGGAGGGGAGGAACCGATTTCCTGCGGACATGGTTGATGAACGAAGGAGACGTGGATCATGAGTAGGAACTGGGATGCGCTTTATCGCATGCAGGATTGGGCCCTGGCCGCAATGCGAGAGGCGGAACATGGATTGTACCTGACGGGAGGAACCGCCTTGAGCCGTGGTTATTATCGGCACCGCTATTCCGAGGACTTGGACTTGTTCGCCAACGATGCGCCGGATTTCCCGCTGTGGCGCGACCGGTGTCTGGAAGCGCTGCGCAAAGCGTCGGAACGGGATGGTTTGGCATGGGAGGTGACCCTGCGCGAGCCGCGCTTCGGTCGGGCATTCGCTCGTGGCGACGTTACACTCAAGCTGGAGTTCGTCAACGATGTTCCCTGCCGGATCGGGGCCGTGTGGGAGCATCCCACGCTTGGCAGGCTGGACACGAAAGAAAATATCCTGTCCAACAAGGTGTCCGCTTTAGTGGACCGTCAAGCGCCCAAGGATGTGGCGGATATCTACTGGCTCTGCTGTCGGGACGGACTGAGCTTGAATGCCGCGGTGGAAGCCGCGGAAGGCAAGGCGGCCGGGCTCTATCCGCCGCTGGTTGCTAAAGCCCTGCTCGATGCTGTGCCCGGCGCTTGGCCCGTCGTACCCTGGCAAAACGAGCCGCCGCAAGCGGAGTTCGAACAGGAACTGCACGCTCTGGCCAGACTCCTGATGGAAGGCGGCTAGAGGGAATCGGGGACGGTCCTAAACAGGGAGTCGGGGACGGTCCTAAACATAATACTTTGCTGTCCTGCCGGGTTGCGTGTGGCGTGTTCGCATGCCAAGGACGCCCGAGTGGAGTATGCGGGGGCGATCTGTCACGTCGCGGTGAGGGTGGCGGAGAAGGCGTGGGACGCCCCGCCGGTGGGTCACGACAAGGCTGGGCATGAGAACCGGGGCGGCTGTCGGGCGGCAATTGGAGCGCCTGCTGCATCGTCTGCAACTCGAAGCGCACCCGCGCGGCCGCTTGGCAACCATCGAGGAGAGCTTGGCCAGGAACCGTTAAGTATTATCTTAATGCCCGTCCCTCGATAACCCCAACTTCGATTCCGGAAAACAACGTGTTGACGCTGTAGCGTCATAACGCTACAGTGCCAGCGGAAATGGAGATGTGCTATGACAACGCTGACCAGGCGGGCGACTGTTTACCTTGAGCCGGACCTGCACCGAGCTCTACGGCTGAAGTCCGTTGAGACGTCGCGCTCCGTCTCTGACCTGCTGAATGACGCCATCCGGGACGAACTGGCTGAAGATGCCGAGGATTTGGCGGCTTTTGACGCGCGGAAGAACGAGCCGGCGATAGGCTTCGAGGATTTCGTGAAGGAACTCAAGCGCCATGGCAAGCTATGAGGTTCGCTTCCGCAAGTCGGTAGGCAAGGACCTCGATCCCATTCCCAAGCGGGATGTCCGGCGGATCGTGGCTGCCATTGCCGCCCTGGCTGACAATCCACGGCCGCCACAAGCCAGGAAACTCACCGGATCGGAGAAGTACCGGCTCCGATACGGGGTGTACCGAGTACTCTACGAAATCCAAGACGACGTTCTTCTGGTGTATGTCGTCAAAGTTGGACACCGCAAGGACGTGTACAGAGACTGATCGGCGGACATCAACACGGGAGAGTGGTTGGCGGTCGTTTTCCTCCCCGAGCATGACGTGCCGTGATGGAATGGTGCGAGACGCCGCTTATCGAAAGCCCCCGCCGGACGATCCGGTGCGGAGCTTCGGGGCCGAACTTCAGACTTGTGCGCAATGGGGGCGGCGGTGTATTCTTCGCGCCTTTTCGGAAACGCGGCGCGGGGGAAGAACCCTCGGGCGCCATAGAGGAATGGTCTATGCACTTTGTAGTCTGCATCAAGCAGGTTCCGGAGACGACGGACGTCAAGATCAACCCGGAAACCAACACCCTGATCCGCGACGGTGTGGCATCGGTTGTGAACCCGTTCGACGTCTACGCGATCGAAGAAGCCGTGCGGCTCAAGGAGCGTGTCGGGGGCAAGGTAACGGCCGTCACGATGGGTCCTCCGCAGGCCGAAGCCGTTCTGCGCGAGGCCATTGCGATGGGCGCAGACGCCGGTATTCTCATTTCGGACCGGGCCTTCGCCGGCAGCGACACATGGGCGACCAGCTATACGCTCTCCGCGGCGCTGCGCAAGATCGGCGACTATAGCCTGATCCTGTGCGGCAAGCAGGCGTCCGATGGAGACACCGCCCAGGTGGGACCCGGCATCGCCACGCACCTGAACCTGCCGCAGATCACGTATGTGCGCAAGATCGAAGAGATCGCGGAAGGGCGGATCGTGGCCGAACGCCTGCTGGAGAACGGCTGCGAGTCGATCGAGTCTCCGCTGCCCTGTGTGCTGACGGTGGTCAAGGAGATCAACGAGCCGCGGCTGCCCTCCCTGAAGGGCAAGATGGCTGCGCGCAAGGCGGCAATCCCGACGTGGACGGCCGCGGACATCGAGGCTGACCGCAAGAAGCTGGGGCTGGACGGGTCTCCGACCAAGGTGGTCAAGATCTTCACGCCGCCTGCCCGCGAGGGCGGGGAGGTGCTGCAGGGCGAACCGCACGAGTGCGCCCGCAGACTGGTTGAGCTGCTGAAGGAAACCATCATCGCGGCAAACGCTTAAGCAAGACAGAGGAACGGCTATGTCGGATCCGATTTGGGTTCTCAGCGATAAGTGCGTAGGCTGCAAGCTTTGCGTCAAGGCGTGTCCCTTCGGGGCGATCGAGATGGAAGGGCGGCTGGCGCGCATCGACCTCGCCAAGTGTACGTTGTGCGGCGCCTGCGTGGCGGCCTGCCGTTTCGAAGCCATCGAGATGAAACAGAAGGCGGCGGCCGACGCTTCGGATCTGGCGGCCTACAAGGACGTGTGGGTGTTCGCGGAGCAGACGGACGGCCATGTGGAGTCCATCACCTACGAACTGCTTGGCGAAGGCCGCAAACTGGCGGACGACCTGGGCATGAAGCTGTGCGCGGTGCTGCTGGGCAGCCAAGTCCAGGAGCAGGCGAGGAAACTGATCGAGCGCGGCGCGGACTACGTCCACCTGGTGGACCGGCCCGAGCTGGCGTATTTCCAGGACGAACCCTACGCGGCGGTGTTGATCGATCTGATCCGGCGCCACAAGCCCAATGTCGTGCTAAGCGGCGCCACCACGATCGGGCGCAGCCTGGTCGCGCGCGTGGCGGTGTCCGTCAATGCCGGACTGACGGCGGACTGCACCGGGCTGGCGATCGATCCGGAGACGAAGAACCTGCTCCAGACCCGCCCGGCGTTCGGCGGCAACATCATGGCGACCATCATCACGCCCAACCACCGGCCGCAGATGGCCACGGTTCGGCACAAGGTCATGAAGGAGGCCGTGGCGGATCCCGCGCGCCAGGGGCAGGTGCTGGTGGAGGCGATCGCCGGGCAGATCCTCAAGTCCCGCACGCGCCGCACGGCATTCGTGCGGGAGAAAGAAAGCACCGTCAACCTTGCGGAAGCTAACATCATTGTCTCGGGCGGGCGCGGCCTGCAGAAGCCGGAGAACTTCGAGATTCTGCGGGAGTTCGCCGAGGTCGTCGGCGCGGGCGTCGGCGCCTCGCGCGCGGCGGTGGACGCCAACTGGATTCCCTACTCGCACCAGGTCGGACAGACGGGCAAGACCGTCTGCCCGAAGATTTACTTCGCCTGCGGCATCAGCGGGCAGATTCAGCATCTGGCGGGCATGTCCTCGGCTGAGATCATTGTGGCGATCAACCGGGATCCCGACGCGCCGATCTTCAACATCGCGACGTACGGCATTGTGGGCAACGCGCTCGAAATTCTGCCGCTGCTTACCTCCGAGTTTCGCAAGGCGCTGGGAAAATAGGTTGACATGCAAGGCATGTCGGTCCGATGATGACAGGCATGAACGAAACGGAGGTTCGCATGTCTCGCTCGATGGCTTTCGCAGTGGCGGCGCTTTCCCTTGCGGTAACGATGACCCCCGCGCTCTCGCGGGCCGTTACGGAGGACGCGCCGGTTCTGATCGTGACCCCCGCACGCCCGAACATGGTGAAATGGGCTCTCGATGTGTCCAGCCTGCGGTCGACTTATATTGTGTCGTACCGCAATGCGCCGGGCCGCCAGGGCCTCATGCTGCATGTGTGGGACAGCCGCGGAAAGCGCTGGGTGCAGAGCAACCTGGAGAGCTACAGGGCGGGGGCTCAGTTTGCGAATCCGCCCACCGTCGCCTTCCTGTTGGGGGTTGAGGCGGAGTTTCCGGCCTTCCTGGCCAGCGAGGCGCCGTTCGGAATGCGCACCGTTCGTATCGACGTCATGGATCCTGTCCTGTTTGCCAATGCCTTGAACCATCGCATGCATTTCTCACAAGGCGAGTGGCACTGGCTGGCCTCGCAGTGGGGCTTCGAGTTGACGGACCTCAACGCCGAACGCCGCCGCTATGGCCGCTATGGACCACCAGGGAGCGAGCCGCGGCGCCCACCCGAGCAGCAGCCTCAGGCTCCTCAGCCGCGCCCGACCCCGCCGCCCCCGTCCGGTCCGATGCAGCCTTTCGCCTGGGAGCTGGCGCCCTTGGAAGAGATTCCGGTTCGGGGCGGTGACATACAGGCGCCGCCGCCGTCCGCGCCGGTGCCCACGTTGCCGAGGGAAGCTCCGGCAACAAGGCCCGCGGAATTGCCGAAGCCCGGCCCCGTGTCGAGGCGCGGCTCCTTCGGTCCGATCATGGCGCCGACCGATCCCGCCACGAAGTGACGACGGCCGTTCGTCAGCTCCGCACCTGTCCGGTGCCGTGGATGACGTACTTGTAGGTCGTCAGTTCTTCGAGTCCCATCGGCCCGCGGGCGTGCAGCTTGTCGGTGCTGATGCCGATCTCCGCGCCCATACCGAACTCGCCGCCGTCGTTGAACCGTGTCGAGGCGTTGATGAAGACGGTCGCCGAATCGACCTGCAGAGCGAACTTCCGCTGTGACGATTCGGATTCGGACACGATGGCATCCGAGTGTTTGGATCCGTACTTGTTGATGTGGTCGATGGCCTCCTGCACGGAGCCCACGACGCGCACGGCGAGGATCAGATCCAGGTATTCCGCGTACCAGTCATCCTCCGTGGCGGGCTTTATGTCGGGAACGTGTCGCCGG
>JAQBFL010000191.1:0-2720 GCA_032123415.1 bacterium
GGGCTCCGGCAAGTCGACGCAAGTTCCGCAAATCGTGCTGGATGCCGGACTGACAGGAGGGCGGCAGATCGTCGTGCTACAGCCGCGGCGGCTGGCCGCGCGCATGCTGGCGCGGCGGGTGGCCTGGGAGCGGGGCGGAGATCCGGGGGGCGAGGTGGGGTATCAGGTGCGGTTCGACAACCGGTCCGGACCTGCCACGCGCATCAAGTACGAAACCGAAGGAGTCGTATTGCGCCAGATGCTCTCGGACCGCGAACTGCGGTCTGTCGGCGCTCTGGTGTTCGACGAGTTTCACGAGCGGCACGTCGACGGCGACGTCATGCTGCCGCTGGCCTTGGAACTGCAGCGCACGACGCGGCCCGATCTGCTGGTGATCGTCATGTCGGCCACGCTGGACACCGCGCGTCTGCGGGCACGGCTCGAGCCGTGCGGCGTCGTGCGCAGCGAAGGCCGGCTGTATCCGGTGACGGTCGAGTATCTGGACCGCCCGGCACGGGGCGGCGGGAAGACCCCCGTCTGGGAATTGGCCGCGGCCGGCTGCGAGAGGCTGCTGGAGCGCTCCACGCACGGGCACGCATTGATCTTCATGCCCGGCGCCTACGAGATTCGCAGAACCGTCGAGGCGTTGCGTGCCGTGCGCGCGGGACGGCCGTTCGACGTGTTCCCGCTTTACGGGGAGCTTCCTCCCGAGGCGCAGGACGCCGCGGTGGGGGCCTCGGAGCGCAGAAAGATCGTCGTGTCGACGAATGTCGCCGAGACCTCGCTGACCATCGACGGCGTGACCCTGGTGATCGACAGCGGCCTGGCGCGCAAGGCGCGCTTCGACCCCGTGCGGGGCATCGACACCCTGCTCATCGAGCGCGTCAGCCGCGCTTCGGCCGACCAGCGGGCCGGGCGGGCCGGGCGTACGGCGCCGGGGCATTGCCTGCGCCTGTGGACGGAAGCCGAGCAGGCCGCGCTGCCTTCACACGAGACGCCTGAAATCAGGCGCATCGACCTCGCGGGCATCGTCTTGACCCTGAAGCGGTTGGGGATCGACGAGGTCGCCGCCTTCCCCTGGGTCGACCCGCCGGACCTGGCGGCCCTCGATCGAGCCCTGGGCCTGTTGCGGGACCTGGGGGCGCTCTCGCGGCGTGACGGCCGGCTGACGCCGATGGGAGAGCGGATGACGGCATTCCCGGTGCATCCGCGGCACGCCCTGCTCCTCATGGAGGGGGAGGCTGTGGGACGGTTGCCGTCCGCGGCCTTGCTGGTGGCGTTGACGCAAGAACGCGACGTGCTGCTGGACAAAGTGGACCGGACCGTGCGCCTGCGGCGGGAAGCAGCCCTGGGCAACGAAGAAGTTTCGGACCATCTGTTGGCCATACGGGCCTGGCGCTATGCGCGCGAGCGGGGCTTTGCGCGCGAAGCCTGCGAGGACATGGGAATCCATGCCCAGGCGGCGCGGTCCGCCGATGCCATGCTCCAAGACCTGCTCCGGCTGGCCCGCGGGGTGGGAATGGATACAACGGAACGGACGCAAGATGACATGGCGCTGCGCCGTTGCATCCTGGCCGCCTACTCCGACCGGGTGGCGCGGCGGCTGGGGCCGGGCAACCGGCGATGCGAAATGGAGCATGGGCGACGCGGCACGCTGGACGCCGAGTCGGCAGCGCGCGACGGCGAGCTGTTGGTGATTTCCGAGGTGCGGGAGATCGGCGGGCGGGCGGGGGAAGCGGAAGTGCGGCTTTCGCAGGCCACCGTCATCGATCGCGACTGGCTGGCCGAGATGTACCCGGCCGATCTCGAGGAACGCCGTACGGTGCGCTACGACCCCGAGACTAAGCGCGTCACGGCGGCGGGCGAGTTGCTCTTCCGCGGACTGGTCATCGGCGCGACGCGCTGTGCGCAGCCTTCGCCGGACGAAGCGGCCGGGGCGCTGGCGGAAGAGGTCGTGGCTGGAAGGCTGGCGCTCAAGCGGTGGGATGACGGCGTGGAGCAGTGGATCGCACGGGTGAACCTGGTGGCGGAAGCGTGTTCCGAGACGGGGGTGGCGGCGGTCGGGGATGAAGGGCGGCGCGCCATTGTGCAGCAAATCTGCCATGGCGGCGGCGGGTTCAAGGACATTCGCGAGAAGGACGTCATGCCGCACGTGCGGGCATGGCTCGCGGCGGCCCAGCGGCAGGCTGTCGAGACGCTCGCGCCGGAGCGGTTGACGCTCTCGAATGGACGGAAGCCGCGTGTCGTCTACGCCCATGGCCAACCGCCGCATATCGCGCTGCGCGTCCAGGAGCTGTACGACGTGACGGCCGTGCCTCCGATCTGCAAGGGACGGGTGCGCGTCCTGGTGCACGTGCTGGCGCCCAACCAGCGTCCCGTGCAGATCACGGACGATCTCGGGTCGTTCTGGCGCAACGGCTACGAGCGCGTGAAGAAAGACCTGCGCGGCCGTTATCCGCGGCACGAATGGCGGTAGGGGCGATTGAGGGCCAGCAGCATGCGATGCTCGCCAGAGAGCAAGACGGAGGGTAACCGTTCACGGCCAAATCAGACCCTGTGAGATTTCAATATCCAACAGCCAACACTCAAATCCAATGTCCAAGGGAAGAGAGCGAGGAAGTCGAATAGAGTCATTGGATATTCCTTGTTGGATACACGGCCATCCCACAGGAATACTAATCGCAATCGTAATCGTAATCGTGATCCTAATCCCGATTGTGGTCCGATCTTCCTTCCACCCG
>JAQBFL010000192.1:0-8381 GCA_032123415.1 bacterium
GAGCCCGAGGCATACCAGAAGGAGCTGTTCAAGATGGCCGAAACCAAGACCCCGCCGACGCCCGAGATCGGCCTGACCAAGCGGGAGGTGCAGCGGTTCAACATCATCAACGCGCTGCGCGCGCTTGCCGATCCGCGCGACGTGAAGGCGCGTGATGCGGCCGGGTTCGAGTTCGAGGTGTCCGATGCCGCGCAAAAGTTGTACGGACGCGAGCGCGGCGACCTGACCATCCCCGAGGAAGTAATGCACCGTGATCTGACGGCCGACGTTGGCAACGCTGGTGGCTACCTCGTCGGTGTCTCGGACGGCGGCATGTCGATGGTCGAGATGCTGCGCAACAAGATGATTACCGGCCAGCTCGGCGTGACCCAGATCGACGGCCTGGTCGGCGACTTCGCAGTCCCGAAGCAGACCGGCGGCGCGACGGCATACCACGTCCATGACGCGGCCGTCACTGAGTCGCAGCAGGTACTCGGTCAGATCAACGGCGTGCCGCATACCATCGGCGCGCTGACTGACATCAAGCGGTCGATGCTGAAGCAGTCTAGCATCAGCGCGCAGATGTTCGTCGAGAATGACCTGACGACCGTCCTGGCCGGCGGGATCGACGACAAAACCTTCAACGGAGCGGGCTCCGCTGGCGAGCCCCTGGGCTTGGCTAACGTGACCGGCATCGGCACCGAGGATTACACCGCGAACGCCCCGACCCTCATCCAGTTCGGCAATATGTGGGAAGAGGTCGCCGGCGACAACGTGAAGATCACCAAGGGCGGATGGGCCATGACTGCGGCGTTGTACGCGTGGGGCATGACCACTGTCAAGGACGGCACCACTGGCTCGGCTGGCATGATCATCGAAGATGGTAAAATCTTCGGCTACCCCGTCGTGTTCAGTGAGGCAATCGCCGCCGGTTATACCTACTTCGGCAACTGGCCGGACCTGGTTCAGTTGTTCTGGGGCGGCCTGGATATCACCGTTGACCCGTACACGGGAAGCAACGCAGGCACTCTGCGAGTCGTGATGCTGAAGGATTACGACATCATCGTCCGCCATGCGCAGTCGTTCTGCGCCGGCGTCTAAGGAGGAATAGAAAATGTCCAAGAAGGATCTGTATAGCGACGCGACGGTCACTCAGTGCTTTTCGGCGGCGTCCCTCGACGCCGACGCGAACGGCACTTCGATTGACCTGGAGAGTCATCAGAGCGCGCTGTTCGTCGCCACTGTCGGTGTCGGCGGCATCACGTTCACCACGTCGAACAAGATCGAGTTCGAGCTTGAAGAGTCTGCCGACGACAGCACGTTTACCGACGTTGCTGCGGCGGACATGGAGGGCGAGGATACCGACGGCGATAACGCGGGTTGCTTCGGCCGCGTTATCTCTGCTGCGACTGACGACGCTGCGTTTGTCTGCCAGTACCACGGCAGCAAGCGATACGTCCGTCCGGTTGCTGCGTTTACCGGAACCCACGGGACCGCGACCCCGATCAGCGTGATCGGCATTGCGGTTGGCAATAAGTACCGCTCCTAGCGGCACAACTGGGGGGTGGCCTTCGGGCCGCCCCCGCAACGATGGGGAAGCGATGAAAAGGATCAGGGTATTCGATAACGAGAGCGCGAGCGGCGTGCGGATAGCCGCCAATACAGAGGCCGCCGTATCCGACAGTGACGCCGCTACGTTGATCCAGATGGGCAAGGCCAAGTTGGTCGAGGTCGTGGCTGACGAGTTCGCGCCCGAGCCTGAGCCGGAGTTCAAGACGAAGCCCGGAAAGCGGCGCGGCCGCCCGCGCAAGAACAAGGGCGACGATGCTTAAAGTCTCCGGGTTCAAAGAGCTTGAGCGGTACGGCAAGAAGCTCGCCACGCTGCCGAACGAGTGGCCCAAGGCGCAGGCGTCGGCGGCGAACACGGCGGGCGCGTCCCTGCGCAAGAGCGTGCTTGCTGAGGTGAAGGCCAAGACGGGCCTGCCCGCGCAGCCGGTCGGTCGGCGGGTGTTCCTGAGGCGCGCCGACGCGCGCAACTCGCGCAAGCTGTTTTCGAAGGTCACCGGGTACCGGCGCAAGTTCTCCGCATCGTACCACAAGAAGGGCGAAACACTAATGGCCCGGCAGACGAGAAGCGGCGTTAAGGTTGGGCGGCACAATTTCGCTGACGCGTGGATTGGCAAAGGGAAGCACCGCCAGTTCGTTGGCAAGCGCACGTCAAAGAGTAGGTACCCGATTGTGTACCCGTCAATCGACTTCGGCCCGATTGTTGACGATGCGGTGAAGCGCGGCGAGCCGAAGGCGCAGCGCGTCCTATTCAGCGCGTTCAACGACCAAGTAGACAAGCGCATACGCAAGCACATGAAGGTGTGGTGATGGCGGGCAAGGGCAGTGATCATTACAAGCTGTGGACGTACCTGTTAAACGCGCTAAACGCGATTGTCATAGCGGACGGGTACTGGACCGCGCCGACGGTAACGGAGTTTGACCCGCCAGGCCCGGACGCGACCGGCGGCCCGTGGGTTGTCGCGTGCTTCGGGGAAGAAGAGATCGGCGGGATATCGTGCGGCAGGAAGTACGACCTTGTGTGGCGGCCGACGATAGACTGCTACGTCGTGAAAACGTCTACATCATCCGCAACGAATCTGTTTAAGTTGATGCAGGACGTGCGGCGGGCGATTGATGCGTTCGCGGCTAATGTCATAGCGCAGGTTCACACCGCGCACGTCACCAACGGCGACGCGTCGATGCACGAGGGCACGCTGCGGCACGCAGACGGCCACGTCGGGGCGCGGATCTCGGTAGAAATAGGATTCAAAACAAAGGACACGTGGTGATGGAATATGTGAACAACCGCAAGCGGTCGATCTACCGCAAGGGCGCAGGGGAAGTCAAGCCGGGCGAGACGTTCACGTCATCCGACAAGATCACCATGCGCGGTGTCGATGAGGTTCAGAAGGCCGCGAAGGCCGCTAAGAAGGAGCAGGGCGCCGACCCTGAATGATTTTGGTTAGGGGGAAGTTAGCGATGTTGGCACATGTCAACCCCCATTGGAATCAATGGCGGCATCCTGGTCGGCGACGAAGCTGTAGCCTACGGCACGGAAGCGGCGACCAAGGTTGCTATCCACGCGATCAGTTCTAGCCTGGGCATCAGGCGCAACACAAGGAAAAGCGCGGCGTGGCTCAGTTCGCGTGCGCAGAGAATCGAGCAGGGCGTTGCGAGTGCCGACGGCGAGATCGTTGCCGGGTTCACGCGCGACGATGATACGCTTGGCGTACTTCTCAGTGCGTTCGGAGCGGCCGCGACAGTCGGAAGCGAGGTAACGTATTCCATCGGGACGGCGGTACCTGATGCGGACAGCCTCACCGTCGCCGTCAATCACGGCGCCGCGCCAGAGTACACCTATACCGGACTCGTCCCTTCGTCCGGGCGTATCGAGTTGTCCAGCGACGGGGCTGCGACGATCACGACCGCCTTCTCCGGCATGACTGGGGCAAAGGAAGCCACGCCGACATCAATCACGCCGCCGGCGTCGTCACTGCTGCTCATGCCGTCAGAGTTCGGGACGCTCACGATCATCGCGGCCGGCACCGACGACTTCGACTTCAACAAACTAACCGTCGATTGGTCTATTCCCGTCGCCTATGCGGGACTGTCCTGCGTCGGGGCAGCCACCGTGCGCAGGGCCTATTGGTCCGGGCCGATGGTCATTACCGGGTCCATCGAGATGGACTTCGACGACGACGACGCGACCGACACAAACACTGTGGGCCTGATTGACGATTACATCCTGAACGGGAACATGGGCGCAATCGTCCTGACCGACGCGGGTTCGACTGCATGGCTGGCCCTAACTGGGTGTGAGATGACGGGCGACCCGCCGAGCCTCCAGGGCGACAACCAGACCTTCACCTGCAACTTTGACGCGGAAAGCCTCGCCATAGTCATGGACACCTAAGCAAAGGGGGGAGCCGTGGGAGCAGCAGGACAGATAGTCGAAAGGGCGCAGTACACTGAGGCGATAGGCGGCGTGGATTTCGTTCTGCGCCGCCCGAACCCGGTGATCGGGCTGAGGGTCTACGGGTCGAAGTTGTTCGGCCTCGTGGCTGCGGTAAACACGCCAGCCGAGCGGCGCAACATCTATCTGGAAAAGACGACGGAGAGCGCGCGCGAGCGGCACATCAAGGACATGCTGCGAATCTGTATGGTGTCTCCGCGCCTGGGAGATGAGACGGACGTTGAGTCCGACGTTATCTCATACGACGACCTCGACCTTGCCGGTTACGCTGGCGCGGTGTTCGCGTCATTGACTGGCATAGGCGGCGACGAATCGGATTTTTCCGATGCCTGCGAGGACAAGACGGCTCCCGACTCGCAGGAAACCTTGACGCCATCGGGCAGCGATACGGGAAGCGACCCAGCGAACTAGTGGGGCTGGACCCCGGCGGGCTGTGGGCGTTGCCATTCGACGCCGAGGTAGCTTTAAAGGCGGACGCAAGACGTGGCAAGTAAAAAAGTAGAAGTCATACTCGGGGCGAAGGACACGTCGGGTCCGGCGTTTAGATCCGCCAAGGGTAGCATTATGGGCGTGACAAAGGCCCAGATGGCGATGGCTGCTGCGTCAGCCGCCGCCGCCGTTGCCATCGTCGGCCTCGCGGTCAAGGGCGCGCGTGCCGCCGCCGATCTTGTGCGGGATGTCGGGAATATCGGAGATCACTTCGATAAGATGTCGATGCGCCTGGGCGAGTCCACCGAGGATCTAAGCCGGTGGGAGTACGCAGTCCGCCTGAACGGCGGATCTACTGAGACGTACGAGAAGGCCGTCAAGAAAC
This sequence comes from bacterium, assembly GCA_032123415.1. GTDB lineage: Bacteria > Verrucomicrobiota > Kiritimatiellia > UBA8416 > JADHWI01 > JAQBFL01. The sequence goes on from JAQBFL010000192.1 coordinate 4,815, forward strand.
TGAATCAGACGATATACGACGCCGGGCAGGGGCTGGCGACGTATACGCGGCTGTTCGATGATCTCGGCGTCGCGTACCAGAACTCCGACGGCACGATGCGGTCATCGACCGAAGTCATGTTGGACATGGCAGACGCGCTCGGCAAGATCGAGAGCCAGAGCAAGCGAAACGCCATCGCGTCGAAGATGATGGGGCGCGGCGGCACCGAGATGCTGCCAGTGTTGCAACAAGGGACGGCCGCGCTCAGGGAACAGCTCAGCGAGTTGGACAAGCTGGGCGGCGTCATGGACACCGACTTCACGAAGTCGGCCGCCGCCTTGGTCGATGCCGAGTTGCGCATAGAGACGGCGTGGCGCGGGCTGAAGGTGGCGTTCGGCGGGGCGTTTCTGAGCGAAACGTCAACCGTTGTCAACGACATCGCATACGGCATCGGAGAGTTTGCAAACGAGATTAGGGAGAACAAAGACGACATACAAGTCGCGTTCCTGGCGATGGCCGGAAGCGCCGTTATCATGTCGGATGCGATCATGTCGGCTGCGGAGGGGTTTGCCCAACTCAATAGGATGATGGGCGCGGGGCTATCTGCAATAGGACAAGTCAAGGGCGACCCGACGGCAATGATCGTCGGCGCGGCGATGGAGATGCAGAACAAGATGGTGGACGACGCCATCGACAAGGTTCAGGAGCTTAACGCGCGGCTGGCCGAAAAGTTGGCGTCTGCGCTGGCCGCCATTGAGAAAAATAGGAAAAATTCGTCGCCTGAAATTCCAGGGCCGACCCCGACCAATGACGAAGTGGTCGCAGACGACGGGCCATCCGGGATGTTCGCAGCCATCTACCAATCGGCGGCCGAGAATCAGCAGCCCGGACCTTCGGCGCGCGATGCCGCAGATGACGCTGGCGACGCGATTGAGGGCGGTATGTTCGCTGCCATTGTCGAATCATCTAAGCAGATCGACACGGTGGGCGACCAACTTGAGGACGTGGGGAACATCGGTGCGGCCGCGTTTGAGCAGATCGGCGCGCAGGCTTTCGACGCGTTCGCGATGATGCTTGCGCGTGGCGGCGACGTTGGCGACATGCTCAAAAACATGGTTATTCAATTCGGCTTGATGGGAATCAAGTCTGCCATCGGCCTTCCGGGCTTCGCTGCTGGCGGGACTATCCCAAGCGCGGCCGCCGGGTATTCGGTATCGGGCGGCCTGCGGGGCATCGACTCGGTGCCGATCCTTGCGCAGCACGGCGAGGAGGTCGTGTCGCGGCGCCTGTCGCAAAGGCTCGACCGATTCCTGGGGATGGTCGAGGTCGGGCAGATCGGTTCGGGCGGCGGTGGCGGGGGCGCGTCTCCAACGGTGGTTATGCAGATCGCCCGCCCTATTTCTAGGTCGGACTTCGTGAGCATGGGGCGGGACGCCCGCCGGGCCGTCCTAGACGCAAATAAGGCGGTGTTCTAATGGGCGACGCCCTATTTACGCTGGTCCGCGAGGATACGCTGGACACGACCGAAAGCCTGAATTACAACGCGTACAGTGCGACCAACAGCCAGCGTGACGAGATCCAGCTTGTCGATGATCTCGGCAACCCCTGCGCAGTTCCGGTCGGGCAGCCGATCAAGGATCTCGACGTTCGGCACGACTACTCCGACGGGTCAGAGGGCAACACGCCGATTCTCCTGGGCCACCAGATTGCACTTTCTGTTGAATGGATAGATGACGCGACGCGACGGCGGCTCGACGCATGGCGGTACGACCGCGCGCGGGTGCTGTTCACTCCCGGCTTCGGGCGGCACACAGAGCTTGCATGGCGGCCCCTGGCGTCGTCAGGAACGACGATCTCCGATCTTACCGGCAAACACACCTTCGACATCACCGGCGACGCCACGCGCAACCTCGTGTGGGATGACATCTCGGGGATGGACGTGATGCGCGGGCCAGAGACGTTCACCGACAAGCAGAGGATCATCGCAACGCCGGGCGGCGCGGGCCAGGTGTTTGAGCGGGGGCACACGAATCTCGCAAGCCCCGATGCGCCGGAGCCGTCGGGATCGTCCGGGTGGACTGCGGCAGGCACTGGTTCTGGCACCCTGACAATCACTGCGAGTGGCGTACCGGCTGCGTACAACCCCCACATTTTCGGCCCTGCGCAGTGCTACGCATCTGCACACGTCGTCGGCACGGCGACGACAGACGCACGGATGATCTCCCGCAACTTCCCCCTGTCGGGGGACGGCGGCCCGACGGGAGAGGGGACCGTCAACAACGCGGTATGGCTTAAGGGGCGCCTCCCGACGGACGCGTATCTCGCGGTGTGGAACGTCATGGGATATATCGGGACCGTCGATCTCGACGGCGACTATTCTGACTGGACGCGGGTTGACCTACAGGCCGACGCCACGAACTTCGGATCGGGAGAGGTGTCGCTGATGGTCGTGATGCCGGGCACGGCGGACAGCCAGACGTGCGACTTCTGGGTCGGTCCCACCGTGATGACGTGGGAGGCGTCGGCGTCCCGGTTCTCGCAGCCATATCCACAGTGGCAGACCGAGGGGGCTGCGCGGACTACGGATGTCCTGACGACTGATGCGAATTGCCAGATCCCAGCGACCGGCACCATCGCCACGTCGTTCTACATGCCGGACTGGTACGAGCCGCTAGACAGTATGTGCATGGGCCTAGTCGGGACAAAAGACAGCACGCCTGGGCGGCTGTACTGTGTCGCATATGATAATTATACCACACTTCGCGCAGTATATTATTTTACAGATACGACGACGGTCGAGGGCGACGTGTCGCTTGTCGCGGGCGCGCTGAACACTATTACTGTGACATGGGACCAAGACAGCTCGCAAATCTATCATAACGCTACGATCATCGGGTCAAGGTCAACTGCCGCGTACTACGAAAAGGCATACGAAGCTGACGAGTTCAGGATCGGATATAACAACCTACAGCGCGGCGCATGGCCCTGCATCATGAACACCGTGCGCATAGAGAACGAAGTGTGGTCCGCGACACGCGTCGCGAACGAACACGAGACGCTGACCAACGACGTGGCGATAGACACCATCGTCGCCGCGCGAGGGCGCACATACGCGATACGGTCTATCCCGGACCAGCCAGTCGTGGTCGGCGGCGCGACATATTGGCGGGGTATGCTAGTGATTGAACAGGTAGACTACACAAGCACGCTGGCCGATCTGACTAGCGCGGAATAGGAGAGAAGATGAAGCGAGTAATTATCCTGATGGTCGCGCTGGTTCTGGCGCTGTCCATCGTCGGCGCGTCCCGATCTTGGAAGGGTTCGCTTTACACGGCGGCCGGAACCAGCGACTTCGGGATTAACCTCACTGATGACGCGCCCATCGGCATCATATCAATTTATGCGCCGGACGGAAACGTCGCAGTCGTGTACTTCGCGGCTGGCGATACCGTTGTCCCGATGGACGTGGAGCCGGGACAGTGACGCGTTCATCACATATCCGGCTGGCGTCCCGGCTAACGAATACGGCGTTCTGGCCGACTCGATGTACGTGGACCGCACTGTCTCGACAGAGGTCTTTACCTACTG
>JAQBFL010000193.1:0-4577 GCA_032123415.1 bacterium
AGACGGGTCTTCGGTGGAGGTCATCTCGGTGAGGTGCACCATGATGATGTGGTCTTTGTACGGCACCGAGCCAGGCCGGGGCGCGGGCGAGGCGGCGCGCACCACGCCGCGGACGGCGACCGCCTTGCCGGATGGCGGCACGTACATTCCCGTCTCACGTCTTTGTCCAAGCGCCAGCGGAATCAGCTTCCAGTCCCCGAAGGCGAGTTCGCGCGTGGCGAATTCCCAGATCACCAGCTTCTTGCCGGCCAGCCGATAGTTCCCGCGCTGCAACTCCTTGGCGAGCATCTCGCGCGTGGCGAAGCTGCCGGCGTCGTTGCGGGTGATGGCGTCCACCGGCAGCCCCAGCGCCAGGCTCAGGTGTTCCGCCAGCCCCGCGCCCTCGCCCCAGCCCATGGGCTCAAGCGAGAAGATATTGGCAAAGCTATCGCCGAGGAGCAGGACCTCGGCCGTTGGGTCAGGTCGCCAGGGCTGCTTCCCGTCCAGCACCTGCCGCACGGTCGCGGTTTCGGGCGTGAAGACCTTCCAGTCGGCCGGGAACTTGAGCATCGTCGCCACATCGCCGAGATTCGCAACCTCCTTCGCAGCCGCAGTGAAGCGCTCCGTGGCAGGCGGCAGGTCGGCCGTCTGGCGCGCGAGTTCGGCCAGTGCCTTCGCGGCCAGCTCCATGCCCTCGGGCGTCCAGTGCGTGTCGGTCTTCAGATACAGCGCGCGGCCGGGGGCGGCAGCCTTGGCGTGGCCCAGAAGCGGCGCGGCGTCGAAGCAGGCTATCTTCTCCGCGGCCAGTCGCTCGACAAAGGCGGCGAACGAGGGGTTCTGCACCGCTTCGTTCCGGCCTTCGTGGCGCGCCGAGTGCCGCTCCGGGTGGATCGAGGGCTTGACCGGCGCGGGCATGACGATCAGCGCGATGCCGCGGCCGGCGAGTTGGTCGCGAAAACCGACGATCGCCTTGACCGGATCCGGCTGGGGCGGGGCCTTGAGCTCGCTGCCGCCCGCGGCGCGCCTGGCGAGGATCTCGGGGTCGAGGAAGCCCGGGCCGGTGAGCGAGTCGATGTCCTTGCGGTAGAAGAGCCAGCCGTCGCGGCCGCAGTAGGCGTCCTCATTCCCGCCCTTCAGCCAGGCCGTGACCGGGATCTGCATGCGCGGGATCACCCATTGCATCAGGACGTCCCGCTCCTTCAGGTCCGTCTCGTAACGCTGGATGTCCCGGAGCATCCGGTTGTTTATCCGGGTGCCAGCCGCGAGCAGGCCGTCGTCGTCCTTTATCAGCGACTTCAGTTCGACTCGGCTCGGCAGGAGGAAGGAGCAGACGTCGAGGCTCTGCGGCAGTTTTCGGTCGGGCTCCTTCCCGGCGCGGATGGCGCCGAACTCGCGGCCGATCTGCAGCAGCGGCACGACCGTGATCGTCGCGAGGAACAAGAGCGTGAGAAACCAGTTGAGCGCAGTGGTCGACTCGGTGTGCCCGATCTCGATCATGGCGATCTCTTCACGTGAGAGTTTCATTTTTTGTGACATGTACGGATCCCCATCAGAATTTGAAGTAAATGAACGGGTTGAAGGCCTGAGTCTCCATCAAAGTGAGCGCGAGGAAAAGAATGACAGCGGCGAAGACGGCCTTGGGCCAGGTCAGCCTGCGGGTGAAGTCCCAAGTCTGCGGGCAGCCCCAAACGATCACCGCGGCGATGGCGAAACTCAGGAGGAAGTAGGGCTGGTAGATGAGGCCGGCCAGGAGGTCGCTGCTGTTTTGCGTGGCGCCGAAGCCGAGCATGGTCTTGCAGTAATTCACGGCCGAGGTCAAGTCCCTAGCGCGGAAGAAGACCCAGGTGAAGAGCACGATCACGAAGGTGATCGCGGTCTTGAGCGGCCCGGGCAGGCGGGCGTAGATGCTGTCTTTGCCCTGTATCCGCTCGATGGCGAGCATGCCGCCGTGGATCGCACCCCAGATCGCGAAGTTCCAACTCGCCCCGTGCCAAAGCCCGCCGAGCAACATGGTGATGCCGAGATTGATGTAGGTCCGCACCTCGCCGAGGCGATTTCCGCCGAGGGGGATGTAGAGGTTGTCGCGCAGCCACGTGGAGAGGGAAAGATGCCAACGCCGCCAGAACTCGGTGAGCGACTGGCTGATGTACGGCGAGTCAAAGTTCTTGGCGAACACCCAGCCGAGCATCAGTCCCAGGCCGATGGCCATGTCCGAGTAGGCGCTGAAGTCGAAATAGATCTGGAAGGCGTAGGCGGTCGCCCCATACCAGGCGTCCAGGGTCGAGGCGGCCCCGGCGTCGAAGACCGTGTCCGCGATCTTGCCGCAGGGGTTGGCGAGCAGGATCTTCTTGGCCAGGCCGAAAGCGAAGAACATCACGCCGCGTGCGAACTTCTCCAGCGTGTGCGTCCGCGTCACGAACTGGTCCGCCACGTCCTGGAAACGGACAATCGGCCCGGCCACGAGCTGCGGGAACATCGCCACATAGCACATCAGGTCCAGGATCGAGCGGACGGCCTTGGCATCGCCCCGATACACATCAATGGCGTAGCTCATGGACTGGAACGTGTAGAAGCTGATGCCCAGGGGCAGCGTGATCCGCAACAGCGTGTCCCACCGGGCCGCCTCCCAGCCGGCGGTGGCCATCAGCGCATTCCAATTGTCGAGGCCGAAGTTGAAATACTTGAAGAAGCACAGCGGCGCGAGGTTCGCGAGGATCGTGATCAGCAGCGCCAATTTCTGACCCCAGGTGCGCGTTCCTTTGGGATCAAGCAGGGGAATCGGAACGTCCTTGGGGTGCTTCCACAATCCTGCCAGGGTCATGCCGCAGATCCAGTCGGCCACCGTCTGGAACAGCATCAGCAGCGTGAACCACGGGTTGGCCCAGCCGTAGAAGACGTAGCTCACCAGTGTCAGGAAGATGTGCTTCCCGCGCAGCGGAAGCAGGTAATACCCCAGCAGCGTCAGCGGCAGGAAGTAGAACACAAACAGATGGGAACTGAAGACCATGGTATACTGGCTCCTCGGCCGCACGAGATGCTCGTCGGCACTTTTTCATCATCGGTCGGGTCATCTCCACAATATCTTAAACATTCACGGCGTCTCTTTCCTCACGGCCCCGCCCGCCGCATGCGGAGCAGGATTTCGACGCCGCTACCTCACGGGCGTGGGCATCGCCTCCCGCTCGCCTGCGAACTCGCCGTCCGCATAGATATTCCACGCGCCGCTGGGACCAAACGCCGCCACGAGGCGCGTCCAACCATCTTTCGGAAATGTAAACGGCGCCTGCGGCGCATAGCGCACGGGCATCCATACCGGCATCCATACCTCCTGCGGAGTGATCGCCGGCCTGGCGGGCTTCGGCTCGCCGCTGGGGCCGTTCGACACGTGGAACAATACCGCAAGATCGAGGTTCTCGTCAAGCTCCCGCGGCAGCTCGCGCAGCGATTCGCATTATGGCCGGCCACCGGGCCTTGAAGACCGGCTGAAGCCGGTACACCAACGCGGATGTGGCCATTTTCGGGCCGTTGGTGTCCCGCCTTCAGGCGGTCTATGGCCATACTGCGAATTGCTGGCAGCTCGCGCAGCTCAGCTCACGCAACATGAATGGGGGGGTAGACAAGTGTCAGTCTTTTTGCGATAGTGCATTCATCGTTCTGGGTGCTGTATGGCGCCTGCCGGAATCGGAGCGGCGGCGGCCTCCTCTGGCTAGCCTTCCGGCGCTCTGACATAGCGCGATCGTATCGCTGAAACCACAAGAAGAACGGACACGCATGAAGCCCGTACGAGTCTCACCTGACCGCTGGAACTTCGAGAAGGAGGACGGCGGACCGATCACGCCGTTGGGCGGCAACATGCTCAACGATCAGCACCCCGGCCAGGGTACGCTGTTTGACGAGTTCAACCTGGCCGACTGCGACCGGCGCTTCGGCATCATGGCCGAGCAGGGCCTGAACGTGGTGCGCCAAGCCATCGGGGTGAACCGCGTCTTCGATCCGGCGACCGGCCTCAAGGCTGCCGGGATGAAGAACTGGGACGCGTTCATCGGCCTGGCCGAGAAGCACGGCGTCTACCTCATGCCCGTGGGAGGGTACATCGGCGGCAACGATTGGTTCGATGTGGAACGTCTCGCCGATAGCGGCCGGCAACTCGACTGGGACTGCGCCTTCTGGGAGGCGTTCGCCGGGCATTACAAGGGACGCCCCGCGATCTGGGCCTGGGATCTGCGCAACGAACTGCTCTACTGGACCCGCGCCCACATGGTCGCGCCGGGCAGCACCGAGGAGCAGAAGGTCGAGGCCATGCTCAAGGACCGGTGGCCCTGGTGGCTGGAAACCCGCTACGGCACGGTCGCGGCCATGAACAGGGCTTACGGCTCGGCCTACAGTTCTTTCGCAGAAGTGCCGGGGTCGATCGGCTTCATCGAAAAACCGTTCGACCCCTGCGCGTTCGATTTCCGGAATTACCTCAACGACCGCGGCTATGCCTGGTGCAAACGACAGTGCGAAGCGATCCGCGCCGCCGCGCCCGGCCACATGGTTTGCCAGGGCAACAACGCCTGGTTGTCGCCGGACCAGGATTTGTGGCTGGCCAACGGCTT
>JAQBFL010000194.1:0-2735 GCA_032123415.1 bacterium
TTGATTTATGCACAAAACCGGACCTTCTTGAGGGATATGGGCTATATCCTGGCCACGGTGTGCCCACCGTTGTCACGCTGGACCGGTATCGATGCGCGGTTGGGTCTCGCGTACAAAGCGTTCAACGCTCGCATGCGCGAGCTGGCAAAACAGTATTGAGCAACGCCGTTCCTTGCGCGGCGCTGGCCCCGGGACGGGGCCGCGCCAGTGACGGATAATGCAACTCTTTGTAGGGTCAATGGCACACATCCTGATCATCAATCACTATGCAGGCTCTCCCGTGTATGGGATGGAGTTCCGCTCCTTTTACTTCGCTCGTGAGTGGGTAAGGGCTGGGCATAAAGTGCTGGTGATTGCGGCGAGTTTCAGCCATCTAAGAGCGAGTAATCCGGCATGCAAGGGGACGGCTAAGCGAGAAACCCTTGATGGCGTTGACTTCCTTTGGCTGAAGACTCCGCACTATCAGGGCAACGGGGTACGACGTGTCATCAATATGTTCGCGTTCCTGCTGCGCCTTAGAACCACCGCTCGCCAAGAGATTGTCCGCTTCAAACCTGATGTGGTCATCGCGTCGTCAACCTATACGTGGGATAACTGGGTTGCTGCCCACTATGCAAATGTCTGTCGGGCCGAGTATATTTACGAGGTCCATGACCTCTGGCCGTTGACGCCGAGGAAACTAGGCCGGATGAGTGCCTGGCATCCATTCATTGTTTCTCTTCAGTTGGCTGAAAACTTTGCCTGCCGGCGGGCGGATCATGTGATCTCATTGCTTCCACATGCGAAGACCCATTTTGAGGAGCATGGGATGGACGCCGAGAAATTCGCACACATTCCCAATGGTGTCGTCCCCGAAGCGTGGTTGGATCCTGCCCCTGTGCCTGATGCTCATATGGAGGCCATCACGGCTTATAGAGCTCGGCATGACTGCATTGTCGGGTACACGGGGGGGCACGGCGTGTCTAATGCGCTCGATCATCTTGTTTCGGTTGCGGCGGCGTCACCTTCGCGTATCGGCTTTGTATGCGTTGGGGATGGCCCTGAAAAGGAGCGACTGATGCAAAGAGCCAGAACGATGGGGGCCGACATCCTCTTTCTTCCCCCGGTCCCCAAGGCCTGCGTTCCTTTGCTATTAAGTCTGTTTGATACGGTCTATCTTGGATGGGCGGACAGTCCGCTCTACCATTTCGGTATTTCGTCCAACAAACTGTTCGACTACATGATGGCTGGGGTGCCGATCCTGCACGTTGTTGATGCAGCGAACGACCCCGTCGCCGATGCCCGGTGCGGCTTCTCTGTGTTGCCGGGTGATGTGGAAGGATGTATAACTGCTATTGAAGAGGTCGCCCGGCTGTCACCTGCAGAGCGAGTGGCCATGGGGAGTCGTGGCCGGGAATATGTGCTTCACAACCATTCTATTCCTTTACTCGCGGAACGGTTTCTGTCTGTATGTGGCACGGGTTGAGACGGGGCCGTGGAAGCACAATCAGCTGCGAAACAGACGAAACAGACGAAAATGAATGATACACCCCGCATATTCCTCTCCCCACCGCACATGAGCGGGCGTGAACAGGCGCTCGTACAGGAGGCTTTTGCCTCCAACTACATTGCGCCGCTGGGGCCTATGGTGGATGCGTTTGAGCAGGAGTTCGCGGAGTATACGGGCATTCCGCATTGCCTGGCGCTCGCCAGCGGCACCGCCGCCACGCACCTGGCGCTGAGGCATGTGCTGCAGGGCTCAGGGGGCAGTGCGGCCTCCGGGCCTGCCAGTCGCCCCGGGCCTGCCTGCCCTGCACCGTGCGGCGAAGCCGCTCTGGTGCACGGGTCCCGGCCCGAGGGCCGGCGCTGGCCCCGGGACGGGGCCGCGCTACTGGAGAGTCCCGGAGTTTGCAAGGAGACTGAGTTGTGCTCAGAAACAAGGTGTCAGAGGTCAGGAGGGAACGGGGCGCGCCCACTTGTCTTGGCTTCCACGCTGACGTTTATCGGAAGCGTGACGCCGGCGGTGTTTGAGGGGTGCGAGATTGTGTTCATCGACTGCGATCGCGAGACGTGGAATATGGATCCGGTATTGCTCGAAGAGGAGCTGGCAGCGTGCGCCGCGCAAGGCCGACTCCCGGCCGCTGTCATTCCAACCGACCTCTACGGACAATGCTGCAACCTGCCGCGTATCATCGAGATCTGCGATCGCCATGGCGTGCCGGTGATCTGCGATTCGGCCGAAGCCGTCGGCGCGAGATACCGGAAGTCAGAGGTCAATCTCCCGACCTCCGACCCCCGACCGCCGACCTCCGACTCCCGGACCCATGCGGGTTTCGACGCCTGGGCGTCGGTCTTCTCCTTCAACGGCAACAAGATCATCACGACCTCAGGAGGCGGGATGCTGGCGTCGCATGACAAGGCGCTGATTGACCATGCCCGCAAACTGGCTACGCAGGCGCGGGATCCGGCACCGTGGTATGAGCACACGGAAATCGGTTTCAATTACCGTATGAGCAATATTGTGGCCGCCATTGGTCGCGGGCAGCTTGAGGTGCTCGATGAACGCGTTCGTCGTAAGCGCGAGATCTTTGCGGCCTACCAGGCGCTGCTGGGAGATCTGTCCGGTTTATCGTTCATGTCCGAACCGGAGTGGAGCCGCGGTAACCGGTGGCTGACCGTGCTTCTGATCGATCCCCGTGAATTCGGCGCTGACACGCATGCGGTGCGTGAAGCGCTGGAAGCCGAGAACATTGAGG
>JAQBFL010000195.1:0-3725 GCA_032123415.1 bacterium
TGCTATGGGGCCACGATTATAGCGGGCTACCGCTTGGCAAGGCGCAGTGGACCCGGAAGGTCAAGGAAGAGGGCCGAAGCGTTCTGGTCAGCAAGGTAAAATTTGCCCCCACAGACTTTGCAATGCAGGTCTTTGAGCTAGTCGCCGAGGGGTTCATTCAGACGGCATCCGTTGGGTTCATTCCCGACGACTTTTCCGGTCGAGCGCCGAAGGAAGCCGAACTAAAGTCATTCCCCGACTGGGTAAACGCAGAGCGCGTCTACGACTCGTGGGAACTGCTAGAGTGGTCCATCGTGCCGGTCCCGTCGAATCCGATGGCCCTGGCGCGCAGCGTCATGTCTGGCAAGATCACATTGCCGAAGGGCATGTCGCTTTCCGGCATGGACATTGGCGATGCGGTTGAAGCTGACCCCGTACCGTCCGAGTACAGCGGGTGGGAGCCGGACGCGCATGAAGCCGTGTTTGAACCCACCGAGGCGTTTGTGCCAGGATCGTTCCACGGCGAGGCGCGCACGGTGACGGATAACGGCAAGACCGTGCAATACTACATCACGCTTGGTAAGCATTGCGACCAGGAGATGGCAGACGGCATCATCGCGCGCGGGACGGACGCCATATACAAGGCGTACTACCCGTCGGCGCAGTGGAGCATTGACCGCGCTACCGCACACGCCGCAGACCACGGCGCCGAAGTGATGGTACCCCTCGAACGACGGATACGCAGATTGGCCCCCGTAGAGGTCACGAGCAAGTACGGGGATGTGATTGCGGTGGCGCGTCCGCAAAAGCCTGACACGCAATCTGTAAAGCGCATCACATCGAGTACAGAAATCCGGGCATTGGCCGCAGAGCGAATGCGCGGTCAGATTATCTGACGCACACACCGGGCGAGCCGTTAGGCCGAAGCGCTTGGAAGCCGATAACCACAGCGGCTAGAGACGCGACGGTTGGGGACGGGCCGAATCGGATTACATAACCCCTAACGCACAGGAGCAACAGTGAGAAGCACTATTCACCTCCTGCAAGACTATACATTCGACAATGGGGACAACTTCCCGGAAGGCGATTTCGTTGAAGTTGACTCACGCCTTGCGAAGAAGCTCATTGCGGATGACATTGCAGAAGCAAAATCTCCAGAGGAAGAGGCCGAACAGGCCAAAGAATCTGAATTTCAAAAGCGGCACAACGCCGCTCTCCAGGCGCGGAACGCCGAGATGGGTTCCGTGACTGGTATTGCCAACGGGGAGCTAAAAGACCCCACCGGCGGCTATGGCGAAACCGGAATGGGCCTATTCCTGAAAGACGTTATTCAGGCGTGCGGTCCCCGCGGCGTTCAGTCTGAGCGCCTAGCCAAGTGGTCGAAGCACTGTGACGCCTCAGCTAGAACGAAGACGTTGCACAGCGGCCACAACACGGTCGAGTACGATGACAGCCAGGGTGGCTACTTGATTCCCCCGGAATACGCCACCCGCCTGCACAACGTTCAGTTGCAGTCGGCCGTTATTCGTCCCCGCGCCATGTTTGTCCCGATGGGCACCAACCGGCTTGGCATCAACGCCGTGGTGGATGAGGATCATTCTGCCAGCCTGTTTGGTGGAATCACTCTTTATCGTCCGGGCGAAGCCGAGCAGAAGACTTCCAGCAAGGCGACGTTCCGGCAGGTATGGCTGACCCTTCACAAGCTCACCGGTCTTACCGCAGTGAGTGATGAGATGATCGAGGACTCTCCTCAGTCTATCGAGGCAATCATCACGAATCTATTCGGTCAGGCTATGGCTTGGCAGGAAGATCGTGACTTCATTCGTGGCACTGGTGTTAACCAGCCGTTGGGCATTCTCAACGCTGGCTGTCTCATTCCGCAAGCCGCTGAGCCTGCCCAGGCAGCCGCAACGGTCGTGGCGGAAAACATCATCAACATGTGGTCGCGTATGCACCCCATGTGCCACAAGAACGCCGTTTGGCTTTGCAACAGTTCGGTTCTGCCCCAGCTTTACGGTATGGGGTTGGCGGTCGGTACGGGCGGAAGCGTTGTCTTCACCCCGGCTGGCGGCCTGAGCACGTCTCCCTATGCCGCACTGATGGGGCGTCCGCTCATCCCGACCGAGCATTGCTCTGCCCTTGGTACGCTTGGTGACATCTTCCTTGCCGATTTCACCCAGTATGCCATTGGCGGCAAGTCTGCCGGCGGCGCCCCGAAGGTCGCGTCAAGTACGCATATTTACTTTGACTATGACCTCGTGGCGTTCCGTTTCGTAATGCGGTATGACGGCCAGCCGTTGTGGCGGGTCGCACTCACTCCGGCGAACGGCAATACGTCAAGTCCGTTTGTCACCCTTGCGGCAAGAGCATAAGGAGATTTGAGCTATGAGTACAGTTAACAAAATCTCCGAGAACTTCAACATCCTTGTGTATTACGAGGATGATGCAAGCGCTGGAGTGCAGCTTCCTGCCGACGCGCAGGCGGCGACGGACAATCACAACTGGGTCGGCTGGATTGATTTCCAGGAGTACGAGAAGGGCCTGATGCTCTATATGACGATTGATGGAGCCAATGCCGCTTCGACTATTCGGATCGTTTCCAACACGAGCCAGGTTGGCGCGGGTACGGATCATGCCGTTACGGGCACGACCATTACCACGCCAGCCAACATTGACGCGGCGCTTGAGACCGCGATGGTTGAATGGACTGCCAGTGGCATCACCGACGGTGATCGCTACATCACGGCCGACCTGAACCAGACCGGCGCTCAGACGTGCGTTTGTGTATTCATCTTGGAAAACCGTCGTTTCAAGCGGGCTGGTATTACTACCGCCACTGATACCACGGCTACCTAAGTATAGACAGGAGCGGCCCCCGTGCGAGTCAAAACCTTTGACAATCCCCCAGTGGATAAAATGATTCGCCGGGGGCAGCCCCTCAACAAAAGGAGTTCGCCTATGCCAGAAGGCAAGCGAATCAAAATGGTAGAAACCTATGGCCGCCTGCTCTCTGGTCAAGAATATGTGGTGGACCCCACCACGGCCGATGGGCTGATTGCACAGAACAGGGCTGTGGGCATTGCAAGTCGCGCGAAGCGACGCAGGCGTACCAAATAGGCAATTCGTTACTGGCCTTCGGCCGGTAGCGGTTCTGGAAAGGAATCGAAATGCCTAACTCACCTCGTAGTGGCTGGCACAGGAACGGGCTGTATGGCAAGGACCGTACTTCATGGTCTACATTCAGCGCCCCGACCTTTGCCCGCAACATGTTCGGAAACTTCTCACACTTTGATGGCCCGCAGTCGTATGTTTCCACGACTGAGATGAACGGGTTTACCACCACGGTAGACGGCGCGGGAACCATCCAACTGCTTGACCGCGTAGGCGGCTGGTTTCAGTTGCTTGCGGGCGCGGGCGACACCAACGGCGTCAACTTGCAACAGGAGCATGAGTGCTTCCTGCCCGCGGCTAACCGGGACATCCATTTCGGTTGTCGGGTTGAGCTTGACGACTCGACGGAGAGCTTCTTCTTTGCCGGTTTGGCCATCACGGACACCGACATTGACCAGGGTTCTTTCCCCGCCGACATCGTTGGGTTTGTGAAAAACGACGGCGACCAAAACCTGGACTTTATCTGTCAATCCACGGCAAGCGGCGGCATCGTACAGATTGACACCGGCACGGACGTTGCCGACAACACCGCCATCGAACTTGGCTTTACCATCCACGGAATTACCGACGTGCAT
>JAQBFL010000196.1:0-4933 GCA_032123415.1 bacterium
CGCCGCGCTGGAAACCGGCGCCCGACTGGTCACCTACGACGCGCATTTCGGGAAGGTTCAGGGGCTCTTCATCCTCTTCCCTTGATCGACGGCTGCCCCTACTTTCTCAACTCCTCCAGCGCTGCGGCGAATTCGTCGAGCGCTTCCTGAAGATCGGCGATGATCTCCTCGCCGATCACGTCGGGCGGAGGGAGGTTCGCAGTGTCTTCGAGACTGTCGTCCTTTAGCCAGAAGATGTCCAGACTGAGCTTGTCGCGTTTCACCAGGTCGTCGTAGGTGAACCGCTTGAACCGCTCGGTTTCCTCACGCTTACGGCGGTTCGCCGGGTGACAACACTCCACGAAGTCCGTCAGATCGTCGTCGGCTATCGTGTTCTGCTTCAGCGTGAAGTTCTTGTTGGTTCGGAGGTCGTAGATCCAAAGCTCCTTCGTACAGGGCTCCTTGCTCGCCGGCCGCTTGTCGAAGAAAAGCACGTTGGCCTTGACCCCTGGCGAGTACCAGATGCCGGTGGGCAGACGCAGGAGGGTATGCACATCACACCGTTCAAGCAGGTTCTTGCGGATCTTTTCGCCGGCGCCGGCCTCAAAGAGCACGTTGTCCGGGACCACCACCGCCGCCCGGCCAGTGTCCTTCAACATGGACCATACGGCCTGCACGAAATTGAGCTGCTTGTTCGTCGTCGTGGCCCAGAAATCGGGGCGGTCGTAGAACACGTCCTCTTTCTTCTTCTTCCCGTCCTCCCCAATCGTCTTGATGCTGCTCTTCTTTCCGAAAGGAGGATTGGTCAACACCATATCCACCGGCGCCGGCCGTTTCGCCAGACTGTCGCCTCGCTGAACGAGCGGCTTGTCGCCGCCCAACCCGTGCAAAAACAGATTCATTGCGCACAGGCGCACGACCCCGGCCACGATGTCTGTCCCATGCAGACAGTCCTCGATCAGGTGTTTCTGAGTGCGCCGGTCCAGGCCCGTGCGGTTCATGTGGTTGTATGCGCCCAGCAGAAAGCCCCCGGTTCCGCACGCCGGGTCCGAGATATGCATCGTGGGCTCAGGACGCATGACCTCGACGATCGCACGGATCACCGGCCTTGGCGTGAAGTACTGGCCGGCGCCTCCACGTACGTCCTCTGCGTTGCGCGCGAGCAAGCCCTCATAGATCTCGCCCTTCACGTCCATGTCGAGGCCGCTCCAGTTCTCGCGGTCCACCATGGAGATGATTCGTTCCAACTTGGCGGGATCGGTGATCTTGTTCTGTGCCTTGTCGAAAATCACATTGAGCAACCCGGGCAACTTCGCCAGTTCACGCAAGGTCTTGGTGTACTGATCCTCCAAAGCTTGACCCGACACTCTCAACTTCGGCCAGGCGCATTCCTCTGGGATCTCCGTCGCCCGCCCATACTGTACGCCTTCGTGCGCCATCTTAAGAAAAAGCAGGAAGGTGATCTGCTCTGTGTAATCCATGAACGCCAGCCCGTCGTCCTTCAGGACATGGGCGTAGTTCCAGACCCGCTGAACAATCGCTGATGCGCCGTTAGCCATCTCGTGCTCCTGATCGAAGTTGGTTGAGAACCTCGCGAACGTCGTTCTCGAAACGTCGAAATGCCGGAAGTGCCCTCAAGACCGCCATGTCTTGCATATTTTCCGACACCAGCCGCGCTCGTCGTTCCGGGCGAAACGCGTGCAGTCGCCTGCCCCGCAATTCACTGGCTGCCCGCAACAGGTCGTGGAGCACGTGCTTGGGATCGGGAATCTTCTCGATCCGGTTCGGCTGAGGCATTTCAAGTGCCGCGTGACCGTGCGGATTGTCGGCAGCGCGCCGAATGGCGTTCCGGTCGAGCAGTAGCCATGCCTCCTGCATCCGCACGGGAATCACGCACACATGCGGTACGCGCAAGCCATTATCCATCGCCGAGGCGATGGCTTCGCGAATCTCGGTTCTCCGCCAATCAGGGGGTTGGCGCTCCGCATCACGGTGGACAACAAGGATGTGGCACGGATAGAGGGCCAGGGCCGTGGTGATCTTCGCTGCCAGAGTCCGTGGCGGCCTGAGTGAACGACGCAGGTCTGCCCACACCGCATCCACCACGGCGTCTGCCGCATGTTGCGCCACCGCCCATCGAATCATGGGCAGCAGAGCGGCGTCGGCAGGGCCGTCCGAGACCAGGGAGCAGTCAATCGTAGGCATGCATCACTCCGCAACACGGGGCAGTAGGTAGAGTTGCATATCGTCGCGGTCGGCAACTCTCCGCGTTTTCGGTTGGCCAATGGGAGCGTGCAGACGGGAATCCACAGTGTATCCGGCGTACTCGTCCGGGGGCGGAGTCGGGTTCAAGTATGCCAGCAACTTGCCCCGGGGGATCGTCCGCCCGTTCGGAAATGCCTTGTGCCGCCACGTGTCCGGCAAATGGCTGAAGACAGCCTTCCGGAAGGATTGTTTTCGATCCATTTCCGGCCGGGACTCAACCACAAGCAGGCTGTTGTCGGGCACCGCCATCACGACCGCGGGTGAATGTGTATTGACGATAACCTGTCGCAGCGGATTCGTCTCGTCTACCGCTTCGTAGGGGGCGGTCGCAATATCCTCCAGAAGACCGATCATGGCCGGAATCCGCTCCGGGTGAATGCCGTTCTCCGGCTCCTCCAGGCACACAACGCCCTGCGCATGGGTATCCATCTCCAAAGCGGTAAGCGCGAGAAATCGCAGCGTTCCATCGGAAAGCGATCTGGCGGGGTAGACGGCGCCGTCACGCGAGGTCACCTTGAGTGTCAACAATTCGCGCTTTTCGTCGCGGTCCACGGTCATGTTGGCCACGTCGTCAATCAATCCGCTCAACCGGTTGACGGCACGGCAATAGACCGCCGCATCGTCCTGCGTCCCGTCGGGCCCGGTGTTCCTGGCAAGATGATATAGCGTGGAGGCCAGATACGCGCCATCGGACGCCAGATGAACCGGCGCGTTGACGTTGTCCGGCTCCCGCATGGCCGACGGTTCCAACTGCATCAGTTGCCAAGACTCCAGTTCGCGTCTGGCGCAGAGTGCCGTCGGGCATTCCGCCGCGTTCGCTACGGACAGCACCGTCCGCGGCTGGGTCGCTGGATTACTGATGCCGCGGCCTCGTCCGCCGCCGTCCTGATGGAGCCGAATGACGCGCCCCTGCTCCTCATCGTCCGTGGAGATAAAGGGCGCGGCCCGACGCTCCACGCGCAGCGCCGTCTTGCGCCACGTGGACGGCGCATGCTCGAACAGCAGGTGTTTGCCGGCCTGCTTGAGATGGATGTGTACCAACTCCTCTTTGACGATCTCCAACGGCCCCCGCATGGCGACCATCTCGGCGTTCTCGCGGTGCCGCAGTTCCAGCGTGTACCGCAGCAGGTTCGCGGTGGCCTTCGCCTGCTGCCCCAAATCGTCCACCGCCTCCATGGGAGCAATCATCTCCACTTCAAATGACATCCGATCGGCGGTCTTGGCGCCCACACGGTGGAATAGATCGCGCACATCGGCCGTGGACGCCTTCTGGCTGCGCACGGAAAGCGCCGCTTCCATGAGCGTCTTGCTCGCCGTGGCGCTGAGAAAGCGAATCGCGTCAAACAGATTGGACTTCCCGACCGCGTTCGGCCCGGCGATGCAGGTGAACGGACCGAAATGCACATCCACGTCCACCAGATTCTTAAACCCGTTGATTCTCAAGCGCGTGAGCATAGGACACCTCTCTTCGCTCCGGCATCTTGCCGTATTCTGCCCAGCAAAGTCGAGGCTGGTTCGTCACTCGAGTCTTGCGGAACCAGTTTACCGGCAAACGCGTCGCGCAGAATCGCCTGGCGCTGCCGACGAATCGAAGCCAACTGCCGGTCTAGGGCGGCAGCGAGACGGTCGGCGGCGGAGAGACATGATTCCAGCGCCCGGATGATCATTTGCTGTTCGGCCAGCGGCGGGAGTCGAACCGGAAGACTGCCCGCCTTGCTCACGCTAAGCGTGTAGAGGCCACTCGTCGAACTGGCAACCTGCTCTATGTGATGTCGGCCAGCCCCAGAGAGCAACCAGTAGAGAATCCATTTCGCGGCGCCTCGCTCCACAAGGCGTACCTTGATAATGTGGTTCTGGTGAGCACACTGCCTTATCGAACCATCCCAAATCGCGACTCGCCCAATCTGGTCTTTGCTTCCGTTTCCCTCGACTACCAGCAGGTCGCCTTCCTCCAGAAGCAGCTTGTCGAGTTCGCCGTCTTCGACCCCAATTTCAGCGACATCATCCAGTCTGAGTTCATTGGCATAGACGTTGGCCACTCGGAGATAAGGAAGTTTCAGCGGAAACTGCCCCCGCTTCGGATTCTTGGTCAGTCCCCCGATTACAAAACCGAGTTGTTCAACAGTCGCCCAAGTCCACCCCTTGGGCAATCGCGGCAGGTTCGCCGCGTCGGGCGCCTGCGGCTCGGGATACCTGTCCTTCCACTTGTCATCCTTCGGTGCCCTGCCCTTCTCGCGCATCTTGGCGAGTTCGGCGGCTTCCCATTTCTTCCGGCGCTCAATCAGGAGGCGTTTGAGGAGTTGTGCGCCGGTCTCTTCCGACGGATTCGTTTTTCGCCACTCCTTCGTCAACTCACCGGTCACCGCCGCGTTGAGAACCGCGGCACGATACCGCTTCATCCTCTCCTTGCCTCGCCGAAGCGCCGCTTCGCCGGCATCCAGCCGTGCGAACGTGGCGTCCAGTTTGGCGACGATGCGCGACTGTTCGGAACTGGGTGGCAAGAGCACAGGAAACACTGCGAGGTTCGCAAAGTCGACACGGGGGCGGTCGCCGCTTACTTGGTGAGACGCGAAGCTGGCAAAATCCTGTGCGTTCAGTCGTCGGGCGAGTAACCAACTATGAACGCACTCGCTTCTGGGGAAGACCAGGAATTCTGCCGAGCAGACCCCGTCGCGGTCTGCAACCCACA
>JAQBFL010000197.1:0-5494 GCA_032123415.1 bacterium
CTCCCAAGATTCCGAAACCTGAAGTATCGCCTGACCCGATGATCGTGAATGTACAGGACGGGGTCCCCGTCGCGTACCCGAGGTGCCACGGTCTGGGGGTGCGCATCGTGCATCCCGTGAACCCCAAGGCCCCGTCGAAGAACATCGGGCTGGTCCATTTCTATCTGCCGCCGCACACCTTGCTGGAGCCCGGCAGTCACGAGACCGAGGAGACCTACGTTATCCTCGAAGGCGAGGGCACCATGACCTTTGCCAACGGCCAGCGCAAGGTCGCCAAGGGCGACTTCGTCTACCTGCCGCCGTGGTGCATCCACGGCATCGAGAACACCGGCCGTGAGCCCCTTCTCGTCCTCATCTGCACCTCCCCGCCCAATCCCTAAAACAAGGAGACATTATGATGCTGAAGGACAAAGTCGTCATCGTGACGGGAGCCAGCAAGGGGCTGGGGGGTGCGATTGCGAAGGGGTGTGCGGCGCAGGGCGCCAAGGTGGTGCTCGCCGCGCGCAGCGTCGACAAACTGGACGCCGTGAAGGCGGACATCGAGGCGGCGGGCGGCGCGGCGCTGGCCGTGCGGTGCGATGTGGCCGACCTGGCCAATCTGCAGGAGGTGGTCGACAAGACCGTCGAGGCGTTCGGGCGTATCGATGGGCTGGTGAACAACGCGGGCGTGAATTTTGTGAAGCCGTTCCTCCAGACGGACGAACGTGAGTGGGATCACATCATGGACGTGGACCTGAAGGGGTCGTTCTTCCTCAGCCAGTACTGCGCGCGGCAGATGGTCAAGCAGGACCCGAAAGGGGGCTCGATCGTGCAGATCGCGAGCGTACACACGCTCGCCTCACTGCCGGGCGCCGGACCCTACGACGCCGCGAAACGCGGAATGATCGGCTACAGCAAGGCCGCCGCGGTGGAACTGGCAAGGGACAACGTGCGCGTCAACGTGCTGTCGCCCGGCCTCTGCGCGACGGAGATCTGGAAGGATATCGTGAACGCCGCCCCGAGCGAGGAGGCGTGCCGGACGTTCTGGAACGCGAACATCCCGGCCGAGCGCCTGATCGAGCCGGACGAGATCGCGCAGGCCTGCATCTTCCTGCTGAGCAACATGAGCTCCTGCATCACCGGCGTCAACCTGCTGGCCGACTGCGGCATGACCAGCCAGCTCATCAGTAAGGAGCCGTATGAGGCGGAGACGATTGAGGGAAATTGAAAACTGGGATGAGAGCTCTACAAAAATCAGACAAGGGTGCCGGCGGCACCTCGCTGCGTGACATCTCCGTGCCGCGGGCTGTTCCGGGCGAGGTGGTGATTCGGGTGCGGGCGGCGGCGGTGTGTGCGTCGGATATCCATATCTACCATGACGAGTTTCCGTGTGCGTTGCCGGTAGTGCTGGGGCACGAGTTTACCGGGACGGTGCACGAGCTCGGCGAGGGAGTCACAAACGTGGCGCCCGGGGACGCGGTGGTGGCGGTTAACAACCCGGATGCGTGCGGAGTATGCCCGGCCTGCCGCGACGGGTATCCGAATATCTGCCCCGAGAAACGCGCCATTGGATTCAATCGCGACGGCTGCTTCGCCGATTACGTGCAGGTGCCGGCCTCGCTGCTGCACAAGGTGCCGGACGGCGTGCCGCCCGTCGCGGCGGCATTGTGCGAGCCACTGGCGGTGTCGGTCCATGCGGTCGAGGATCGCTGCGGCATCCGCAAGGGCGACACGGTCGTGGTGCTGGGACCCGGCGCGATCGGCCTGCTCGAAGCGCAGGTGGCGCGGGCCGAGGGCGCCGCGCGCGTGATCGTGGCCGGGACCGATGCCGATGTGGAGCTGCGCCTGGCACGCGCGGCGGAACTGGGTTTCGAGGTGTCCAACGTGCAGCGGGAAGACCTGGAAGCGCGCGTTATGGAGCTCACGCGCGGCTATGGCGCCGACGTGGTCATTGAGGCATCCGGCGCGCCGCCGGCGATTATCACCGCCATCAAGCTTCTACGCCGCGGCGGACGCCTGTGCGTCTCGGGAATCACCGGCCGCAAAGAGATCTCCGTGCCTTGGGATATGCTGGTCTCCAAGGCCGCGTCGGTCATCTTCGCCTACAGCTCGCGTCCGCGCAACTGGGAGACGGGCCTGCGCTACCTGGCCGAAGGCAAGGTGGTCACGGAACCGCTCGTGACGCACCGTTTCAAACTTGAGCAATGGCAGGCGGCCTTCACGCTGATGGAAAAGGCTGGATGCATACGGGCGGTGTTGGAAATGTAGGAAATCGAGAAAGGAAGGTCGAAAATGAAACCCATCACGTGGAAGACAGACGGCAATGAACTGACAATTCTCGCTGAACGCGGGCGCGTGTTGCAGGTCTCGGTTCAGGGCGAGCAAGCCTTCTGGGTCAACCCCGAATGGACCGGCAACTGGAATGTGGGCGGCGATCGCCTTTGGGTCAGCCCGGAGATCGATTGGAACTGGAAGAAGACGGATCGAGTGGATTTTGCCCAGTATGACGTGCCCCAGGCGCTTGACTCGGACCACTGGACGCTTGCCGGCACAACCCGACGGTCCTGTATGCTGCGTAAACAGCAGACGATTCGTCACCAGCAGCGAAAGCGATTCGTCCGGTATGAGATCACGCGCGAGATCGAGCATCTCACAGAGCTGGAAACTGAGGGGTTTGACAAGGCGCTGGCCTATCAGACCACGAACCGCCTGACCCTTTTGGATGGCACGCCGGGGCAAGCCATGGATCTATGGGGGTTGGTCCAGCTACCGCCCGGCGGATCCATGCTGATCCCGGTACGACAGAAGTCCGAATTGCGGAACTACTTTGCTCCCATCCCCAAGCGCATGTTCACGGATAAAGATGGGCTGCTTGAGTTGATCATTACGGGGCAGACCCAGTACAAGGTCGGTGTTCCCCCCTCGCGTACTGTGGGTCCGATTGCGTATGCGCGTCCCGTGAGGGGGGGGTGGCTGGTCGTCTATCGGCATGTCAGTCCGCAGTTCTGGCGCCCCTACGTGGATGTTCCCATCAGCGATCCGCGAAGCCAGGGCGATGCCGTCCAAGTCTATAACGATGGCGGAGAATTCGGCGGCTTCGGTGAGCTTGAGTACCACAGCCCAGGCATCCGTTTCGGGAAAGGTGAGCAGGTTCTGGAAGACCGGATTCTCACGATCGTCGGGAGGGTATCAAAGACACGCTGGCCTGCCTGTAAGAAACGCTGGATTAATTGTTAACGATATGAATGACCGTGATATCAAGCAGGTGTTCGCCACCCATGTTCCCGCCTGGGTATCGCCTGGCGACCGGGTGCTGCTGGTCGTACCGGACACGACGCGGACGGCGCCGATGGCGCGGTTGCTGGGCTTGCTGCTGCCCGTGCTGCATGACGCCGGTGCAAAGACAACCATACTCGTCGCGCTGGGTACCCACCCTCCTCTACCCGATGCGGTGTTGCGTGAGCATCTGGGAGCGGCTGCGTTCGCGGACGGGGTGCGCGTGCTGAATCATGCCTGGAACGATCCGGATGCCGTGTTCTCGGTCGGGTCGCTGTCGGCGGATGAGGTGGGAGAGCTCAGCGGTGGCCTGCTTGCCGAGGCGGTCGATCTGCGGGTGAACAAGGCGATCCGTGATGCGGATGGCATGCTCTTCCTGCACCCGGTGTTCCCGCACGAGCTGGTCGGCTTCTCGGGGGGCAGTAAGTATCTATTCCCGGGTATTTCGGGTCCGGAGATGATCGACATCGTGCACTGGCTGGGTGCACTCTGCACCAGCGGCAAGGTGATCGGCAAAATCGACACTCCGAGCCGTCGCGTGCTGGATGGTGCGGCCGCCAAGATGCCGTTGCCGATGCACGGACTGTCCTTTGTCTATCATCGTGGAGAGGTAATCGCCATGGAGGGCGGCGAGCTGCGTGAGGCGTGGCGGCGTGCGGCGGCCATCTCGCAGCAGGCGCACGTCACCTTCAAGCCGCGCCGCTACCGCAAGCTGCTGGCCTGCTGCCCCTCGATGTACCCCGACCTCTGGACCGGCGGCAAGTGCGTCTACAAGTGCGAGCCGGTGGTCGAGGACGGCGGCGAGCTGATCGTCTACGCCCCGCATGTGACCACGTTCTCCGAAACCCACGAGGCCAACATCAAGGCCCTGGGCTACCACGTACGCGACTACTTCCTGGCGCACATGGACCGCTACGCCCACCTCCCGCGTGCCGTCATGGCCTACTGCACGATCGTCAAGGGCGACGGCGCCTATGCGAACGGCGTCGAGCATCCCCGCATCAACGTCTCGTTCGCCTCCGGCATCCCGCGCGAGGCCTGCGAAACCGCCGGCATCGGCTACGTCGATCCCGCCACGATCAATCCCCGGGAATGGATGAACCGCGAGGCGGAAGGCATCCTGTATGTGGAGCACGCGGGGGAGATGTTGTGGAGATTGAAAATTGAGTATTGAATATTGGGGACGACTCAACACGCTCCAATATTCAATTGTCATTGGGGGGATTATGAGTAGTGAACTGTCAGAGCGTGTGGCGCTCGTAACCGGTGGGGCGCAGGGAATCGGGCGCGCGATCTGTGAAGTGTTGGCGGGGAATGGGGCGACGGTGGTGGTGGCCGACATGAACATGGACGGCGCCATGGCAACGGCGCGTGCCATCAATGACCGGGGCGGCCAGGCTGTGGCGGCTGAGGTGGATGTGGCGGACGAGGCGTCGGTCAAGAATCTGTACGCGTGGGTGCTGGGCGTCGCGAAGCGGGTCGACATCTTGGTCAACAACGCCGGGATTTGCCGCATGATTCCCATCCTCGACATCGAAGTGGCGGAGTGGGACCGGATCATGGCCGTGAACCTGCGCGGGACGTTCCTGATGAGCCGGGAGGCGTTTCGGCACATGAAGGAGCGGGGTAGCGGCAAGGTCGTCAGTATCGCGTCCGCCGCGGCCAAGCTCGGCGGCCTGGCCGCCGGCGCTCACTATTCGGCATCGAAGGCCGGCGTGATCTGCTTCACCAAGTCGCTGGCGCTCCAGGCCGCGCCGTTCAAGATCAACGTCAATGCCGTCTGCCCCGGCCCGACGGCCACGGAGATGACCGAGGCCTGGGGGGACGACGTCAACAAGGCCTTCGCCGCCAAGATCCCCTGGCAGGAATATGGCCGCCCGGAAGACATCGCGGCGGCCGTTTGTTTTCTCTGCTCTCCCCGCGCTCGCTACATTACCGGCGAGATTCTCGACGTCAACGGCGGACTCGTAATGGACTAACCGGAGGTCTCATCATGCGCGACATTCCCATCATCGACACCCACCTGCACATCTGGGACATTGACCAGATCGACTATCCTTGGTTGCCGAGCGTTCCTTCCCTCAACCGTACCTTCACCATCGACGACTACCGCGACGCGACGAAGAACTTCAAGATCGAGAAGATGGTCTTCGTGCAGTGCGAAGCCGACTTCGCCCAGTACCGCGCGGAGGTCGATTTCGTCAGCCGCGTCGCGCGCGAGCAGGATCCGCGCCTCCGG
>JAQBFL010000198.1:0-3292 GCA_032123415.1 bacterium
ATGTAAGGATTCTTGCTCCTGCTGAGCAGATACAGGATTTCTCGGTTCTTGTCCTTGGCACTCATCAGGTCGATCTCATCAAGAAGAACCACGGTTTTGCCGGGATGTGTACGACTGAACGTCTCGTGCAACTCGCTAAGACTCGCCCCTCTGGCCTGAACGCCAAGCAGATGGGCGAATATCTTGAAGGTGGTATTATGCTCCCTGCAATTCGCATAGACGACATTAAGTTGTTCATCGGCGTTAAGCAATTTTTGAAGGTACTTCAACGTCAGCGTTTTGCCAGAGCCTTTGGTGCCAACCACAGCCAGGTGAGTCGGTATGCCGCTGATTTCAAAACGAGTGAGTTCCTTGATCAGGTACTTGGATTCCTCCCTCATGAACGGCTCATCCGGAATGTAACCAAAATCAAAGACAGAGAAGTCCTTAACGTGTCTGGCACTTTGGTTCAGCTGCTCCTTCCGTGTCTGCACGTATGTATCGATATCCAAGACGCATCAACTCTGCGCCACGTATAAACCCCGAAGTATTTAAGTCTTTTGCGCCCCCGAGCGGTTGTGGTTCCGCGAATACTGAAAAGACTTATATAGGTGTGAACCTTCGACGAATCCAGGTGGGCGGGCGGAGCGGAGCCGCACCGGCGGGCGGTGTTTCAGGCGGCGGCTGGGGTGGTGGCCTGGGGGCCGAAGCTTTTCTTCCACTCGCGGGGGATGAGTTCGTGGATACGGTCGGCCGGGTGGTTCTGGAGTCGGGTCAGGATGTCGCGGAGATAGGCGAACGGATCGACGCCGGCCAGCTTGCAGGACACCACGATGCTGAACAGGATGGCGGCGTTGCGGGCGCCGTTCTCGCTGCCCGCGAACATCCAGTTCTTCCGACCGATGACCATCTGCTTGATTTGTCGCTCGGAAAGGTTGTTGTCGATATCGAGGAAGGCGGCCTCGGTGTAGCGGTTCAGCGCCTTCCAGTTGTTCAGCGTGTAGCTGATCGCCTTGCCCAGCGGGCTCTTGGGCAGGACCTGCACGGACAGCTCGTCCAGGTATCGGCGTAGTCGTTGCAGCCGGCGCCGGCTGAACCGTTGTCGCCAGGCCAGCAGCTTCTCGTCCGACACGCGCAGCTTCTTCGCCCGCGACTCCACGGCGTACAGACTCCCGATCAACTCGAGGACACGCTGCGCCTCGGTCGGGTAGTGCACAAGTGTGTCGTAGAACTTCCGCCGGGCGTGAGCCCAGCAGGCCACTTCCCAGATCAGCCCGCCGGCATAGATCCCGTCATATCCGCTGAACGCATCCGCTTGGAGATAGCCGCGATAATCCGCCAGGAACGAGGCCGGCCCATCGCGGGTGTGCGAGTTGGTGAAGTCGAACACCACGTCCTCGTACTCGCTGATGTACACCCACATGTATCCCTGCCGGGAGTGCACCGGCTCGGCGTTCGGGTCCAGCACCGTGATCGGCGTGTCGTCAGTGTGCACCTTGCGGGAGACGAGCATCTGCTGCTTCATGGCCTCGACGATCGGCGCCGTCAGCCCGGCCACATGATCCACCCAGTTGCAGAACGTCGAGAGCGAAAAGTCCAGGCCCAAACGCCGATACCGCTCTTGTAGCCGGTACAGTGGCATGTGTTCTGCGTACTTGCTCGCGACCACGTCGGCCAGGACACCCGGCCCGGGGATGCCCTTGTCCATCGGACGAGGCGGCAGCGGCCCCTGGCTCACCGAGCCCGCACAGTGCGGGCAGGCGTACTTGTGACGGATGTAGCGGTTCACGAAGAACTTCGCCGGGATCATCTCCAACTCTTCGGTCACGTCGCTGCCGAAGACCGTCTTGTCGTGCCCGCAGGAAGGACAGGTCTGTTCTTCCTGCGGCGGGTTGATGTCATGCACGCACCGCATCAGGTCAGGGGGTAACGGCCGACGGCCGCGATGTTTCGTCCGACGCCGTGGGGCAGGCTTCTCGTCATCCTCCGACGCGTCGTCCTGCGAAGATGCGGATTCCTCTTCCGATCCTTGGGCTTCGTCCCGTTCTTCCTGAGGATCGATCCGCCCGAACAGAAAGCCCTGATTTGGATCGTCCGGCAACCGCCGCTCGCTGCGACGGCCGAAGAGCATCCGCCGCAACTGGGCCACCTCGTGCTGCAGGGCGATCACCATCGCCTGCAGGTCGGCGACGTTGGAAGGAAGCGGCTCCGGCTTGCGGGTGGCCGGCTTGTGCTTGGCGTGCTTGTGATGCCGTCGTTTCAAGGGGCTGAGGTTCGCGGGAGGGAAGGTGCGAAGCCATCCGTAACTTCGATACTTCTATATACCACATCGAGGCTCGGCAGGCCAGCGGAAAACCAACGGAATCGCAAAAATACTTATCCACATCAGGCGGAGCGATTCAGCGAAAAACGCGGGCGGCGCTTCGCGTTCGCCAGCTCGATACCTTCCAGGATCAACGCCAGTTCGGCCGGATCGATCTCCGCGCGTTGGGATCCGCTACCTTCAAACGCCGACAGCCGGAACGTGCCCTTCTCAAGCCGCTTGTAATACAAAGCCAAGCCCGAACGATCCCAAAGAAGAACCTTCACACGATCGCGCCGGCGATTGAAGTAGACGAAGAGATGGCCGCTCAACGGATCCTCGTGGAGGATCTCCCGCGTCAACGCGGCCAGGCCGTCCAGGCTGCGACGCATGTCCGCCGGCGTCAGGCACACGAACACCCGCACCGACGATGGCAACATCAGCATGACTCCACCGCCACGATCAGCCGGGACAGGGTCTGTGGATCGAACTCCGATGGAACGCGGATCGATCGCCCCCGGGCCAGCACCACTTCGTACGCCGACGCCGAGGACACGCCCGCCAGCCGAACTTCGACGAACCGCCCCGACGTCTTCGCCGACCGTCCCCGGCGAGTGGGCACGGATCCGGTCCGGACATCGTCCGATGGCCCCCGCCGCTTCGGCCGCTTGCCCTGGACATGCACACGCACGGGTCTCAAGGGCTTGCCGACCGCCTTCTGCAACTGCCGCTTCCACCACGCGAACGTTCCGCCGTTGAGACCCCGTTGCCGACAGAACTCCGCCTGGCTCAACCCGCTCCGCTTCCACGCCGCCAGCTGATCCGCCCAGTACCTCGCTCGCTCACTCATGGAACACCTCCGGCGACATCATCGCACCGGGGGCGATCCGCTCAAGATGGGGTTCGTCGAAGGTTCACCTTCGCGTAGCTGCCTGACCTCGGGGCCATCCGGGAGGACGGTATTCGGCTGTTTTCCCATATTGACTACCTGATTGCGACAGAATGACGAGG
>JAQBFL010000199.1:0-3043 GCA_032123415.1 bacterium
GCAAGATCAAAACGCTCTCTTCCCTGGAGCACATCCGGCTGCGAACCGGCATGTATATCGGCCGCACCGGGGACGGCTCGCAGTACGAGGACGGCATTTACGTGCTGCTCAAGGAAGTCGTCGATAACGGCATCGACGAGTTCATCATGGGCTTCGGCAAGCAGCTCGAGGTGGCCATCGACGGCGTCACGGTCACCGTCAGGGACTTCGGCCGCGGCATTCCCCTGGGCAAGGTCGTGGAGTGCGTCTCGCGCATCAACACGGGCGCGAAGTACAACGACGACGTCTTCCAGTTCAGCGTCGGACTCAACGGCGTCGGCACCAAGGCCGTCAACGCGCTGTCCTCTCATTTCGTCGTGCGCAGCCACCGCGAAGGGCAGGCCGTCGAGGCGCGCTTCGAGCGCGGCAAACTGATCCGGGAGAAGAAGGGCAAGGCGGAGAACGAAAAGAACGGCACCTTCGTCCAGTTCACCCCCGATCCCGAGATCTTCGGCGACATCGCGTTCGACGAGGAGCACATCAGCCGCCGGTTGCGCTTCTACGCCTACCTCAACGCCGGGCTGCACATCCTCTACAACGACAAGACCTTCGTTTCCGAGGGCGGCTTGCTGGACCTCATCCGCGAGGAAAGCCAGTTCGAGAAGATCTATCCGCCCTTCCACCACCGCGACAAGATGCTGGAGCTCGCTTTCACCCACACCAACCGCTTCGGCGAGGAGTATTACTCCTTCGTCAACGGCCAGTTCACCAACGACGGGGGCACCCACCTCAGCGCCTTCCGCGAGGGGCTGCTCAAGGGCATCAACGAGTTCGCCAAGGGCAAGTTCGACGGCGACGACGTCCGCGAGGGCATCGTCGGCGCGGTCGCCATCCGCCTCAAGGACCCGATCTTCGAGTCCCAGACCAAGAACAAGCTCGGCAACACCGAACTCCGCTCGACCCTCGTCACCCAGGTGCGCGACATCGTCTGCGACCTCATGCACCGCGACCCCAAGGCCGCCGGCAAACTGGTCGAGAAGATCGAAGAGACGCAGAAACTCCGCAAGGAGCTGCTGACGATCAAGAAGGTCGCCCGCGAGCGCTCCAAGGCCATCAGCGTGCGCATCCCGCAGCTCAAGGACTGCAAGGTTCACCTCGACCGCAAGCGCAACAAGGGGCAGAATTCGATGATCTTCATCACCGAGGGCCAGTCCGCCGCCGGTTCGCTCGTCAGTTGCCGCGACGTGAACACCCAGGCGATCTTCACGCTGAAGGGCAAGCCGCTGAACGTCTGCGACCTGCAACGCGACACCCTCTACAAGAACATCGAAATCTACAACCTGATGCAGAGTCTCGACATCGAAGAGAGCGGCGAGCGGCTGCGCTACCAGCACGTCATCCTGGCGACCGACGCCGACGTCGACGGCCTCCACATCCGCAACTTGATGATCACGTTTTTCCTGCGCTTTTTCGAATCGATCGTCCGCGACCGCCACGTCAAGATTCTCGAAACGCCGCTGTTCCGCGTGCGCAACAAGAAGGAAACGGTCTACTGCTATTCGGAGGAGGAGCGGGATGCGGCCACCGCGCGGCTCGGCAAGGGCCACGAGGTCACGCGCTTCAAGGGCCTCGGCGAAATCTCCCCGAAGGAGTTCAAGGACTTCATCGGCGACAACATGCGGCTGACGTCCGTCAGCGTCGCCGGAGAGCATTCGATCCCCGAGGTGCTCAATTTCTACATGGGTAAAAACACCCCCGAGCGGCGCGACTACATCATGAACAGCCTCGTCATCGAGGAGGCGCCGTGAGGAAGAAGCCGCCGGTGCCCCAGCAGGAATTCACGTTCGACGGCAACGGTTGGACCATCGCCGGCGGCGGCCCCGCGCGCCGCCAGGCCGACGCCCCCGCCGAACAGCCCTCGGACGCCGCGGCGCCGCCCCGCGAGGGCCACGAAGATCACGAACCCATGCGCGACGGCTCCGGCCCCCTGCGGCGCCTGATGGACTACAACTTCCTCACCTACGCCGCCTACGTGATCTGCGACCGCGCCATCCCCAACCTCGAAGACGGCCTGAAGCCCGTCCAGCGCCGCATCCTCCACTCGTTGTTCGAGAAAGACGACGGGCGCTTCATCAAGGTGGCCAACATCGTCGGCCACACGATGCAGTACCACCCGCACGGCGATGCGTCGATCGGCGACGCCCTCGTGAACCTGGTCAACAAGCAGTACCTCATCGAGGGCCAGGGAAACTTCGGCAACGTGTTTACCGGCGATCCGGCCGCCGCCTCGCGTTACATCGAGTGCCGCCTCACCGAGCTGGCCCGCAAGGAGATCTTCAACAAGGAGCTGACGCAGTTCATCCCCAGCTACGACGGCCGGAACATGGAGCCCGTGACGCTCCCCGCCAAGCTCCCGCTGTTGCTCATGCTCGGGGCCGAGGGCATCGCGGTGGGTCTGTCGACGCGCATCCTCCCCCACAATTTCGGCGAATTGCTCGAAGCGCAGATCGCCATCCTGCGGAAGAAGCCCTTCTCGCTGCTGCCGGACTTCTTTCAGGGCGGGCTGATGGACGTCAGCGAGTACCAGGACGGCAACGGCCGCGTGCGCGTGCGCGCGCTGATCGAGCAGACCCGCGAAGGCCGCCTCGTCGTGCGGGAGCTTCCCTGCGGACAGACCACGGAATCCCTCACCGCGTCCATCGAGGACGCCGTGCGCAAGAAGAAGGTCCCCGTGCGGGCAATCAACGACTTCACGGCCGAGAACGTCGAGATCGAGCTGCTCCTGAGCCCCGGCACGAAGGCGGACACCGCGATCCAAGCGCTCTACGCGTTCACCGCGTGCGAATCGTCCGTATCGAGCCGGACCACCGTGATCCACAACAAGCGCCCGCGGGACATGAACGTCAGCGACATCCTGCGGGAGAACACGCGCCAACTGACGGACCTGCTGCGCCGGGAGCTCGAGTTCAATCGCGCGCACCTGCTCGACGATCTGCACAGCAAGACCCTGGTCCAGCTCTTCGTCGAGAACCGCGTCTACAAGGCCATCGAGACGTGCCGGACC
>JAQBFL010000200.1:0-3195 GCA_032123415.1 bacterium
CGCCCGACCGTGACGGCCGGCGAGCCGGCCTTCGTGCCGGAGGCGGGGGGGGCGACCGTTTACATCACCGGGCAGTATTTCTACGAAGGCGATCAGATCTCTGTTGGCGGCGTGCTTCTCGGCAATGTGACGTTCCTCAGCTCGACGCTGCTGAGCGGCCTGCTGCCAACCCTGGCCCCCGGCCTCCACGACATCGAGGTGATCGGCGGCCAGAGCGGGGCCGTGCTTGCCGTCCTGCCCGGCGCCCTCGAGGTGTCGCCGCCGCTGGAACGTGTCCTGCAGGGTCCGCCCGAATGGCCGCCAGCCGGCCCAGTGGCGAACGGATTCCATTTCGGGCACGGGATTATTGTTGTGCCGTCAGACAAAGTCGTCGTGCAGAGGCTAGCCCGCGGTCACGTCACGGTGCTCAAGAGCCAGGAGGATGGCCACGTGACTGTCCTCAAGAGCCGAGACGACGGGCATGTGACCGTGCTCAAGAGCCGGGATGACGGCGGTATTGACGAAGACTTGAACGACATCGCGGATATCCGCCTGTTCTCCGGCGAGGTGCGTCAGCAGGTCACCGACCTCGCCGTGCCGGGGCGCGGCCTCGACTTCGTCTGGACGCGCACGTACCGCTCCCGCACCGGCGTCGCCACGCCGCAAGGCAACCGTTGGAGCCACAGCTACGATGTACGCTGCGCACAGAATGGCGGCGCCATCGATGTCTACGATGGCACCGGCCGCAAAGATGCATTCCGGCTCCAGTCCAATGGCACTTACACCTGCCCCGAGTTCTTCCGCGAGGGCACACTGGACCCGGCTACGGACGCCTTCCGCCTCACCTTCGCCGATACGGGCTATTGGGAATTCAATCCCCCCGACACCTCGGCCGCCGCCGGCAAACTCGCGCGGATCGTCGATCGCAACGGCAACACGATGACGCTGGGCTACGACGCCACTGGCCGGTTGGAGCGGGTGGTCGACGACCTGGGCCGCACCAACACCGTCGCTTACAACCCGGTGGGCCAGCTCATGTCCGTCACGGATTTCTCCGCTCGCACGGTGCGCTACGAATACGACGGCATGAGCAATCTGACGGCGTGCGTTTCGCCCGCCGTCACCGGCACGTCGAACGGGAATGACTTCCCCGGCGGCAAGACCAATCGCTATGTCTACTCCAGCGGTTACGCGGACGATCGTGAAAACCATCTGTTGCTTTCCGTCATCGACGGCCGGGGGCAGACCTCACACCGATACGTCTACCAGCACAACCAGACGGACGCCGATTTTCTCCGCTGCATCTCCCTCCAACGCGGCACGCATCAGCCCACCCGCATCACGTATGTCCCGCAAGCGCCCACACCGGCCAACCGCTTCGCCGCACTGCGCTGCATCGTCAACGATCCGGTCGGCAATGTAATCGAGGCGTCCTACGACGTGCGCAACCGCTGCGTCGCGCTACGCGAGTACACCGGCCGCGCCACGCCCGGCCAGCCGGTTACCGATGTATCGAACCGCCCCAGCGTCAAACTCCGCGCGGACGATCCCGACTTCTTCGAATCAATCTGGAGTTGGGACAACGATTCGCTCTGTACCGCCTGGCAGAAGCCATTGACCAACCGCATCGAGTGGGTCTACCAAGGCCACCTGGACCCCGCCACGCCGCCCCGTCAGCGGGGCAATCTGCGAGAAGAGCGCCGCCTCGCCATCGGAGATCTCGATGGCGACGGCCAGCTCGATGTCGTGGTAACCCGCTTCGAGCACGATCCGCGTTTTGGTGCCGATCCGACAGGCCCTTCGGTGGATGCGATTGTTCCCGTGCAACCCCGGCACGCCGTCAATACCAAGGGCACGGGGGCTCAAATTGGGAGGCTGATCCGCGGCGGAGTCTGCGACGAAGGCAACGGTCTTGACAACGACTGCGACGGCTTCATCACCCGAGCCATCGATCCGCGCGGCTTCGAGACCCGCTGCGACTACGACGAACACGGTAACCTTGTTCGGGCCGTGTCCTACGGCGGGCAGGTGGGGATCGGACATCCCCAGCTGGATTTCGGCTACAATCCCCAAGGCCAGTTGACCGCGATCACCAACGCCGCCGACGGCGAGGGACGGCGGCGCGTGGACACGTTCAGTTATCACGGCGCCAGCCCGCAACGCGGCTACCTCCAGCAAGCGGTCATGGACGCCGGGGCGGTGGGGAGCAACCTCACCACCAGCTACGAATACGACGCCCGCGGCAACGTGACCCGCGTCACCGACCCGCGCGGCACGCCCACCGATTTCGAGGTCAATGCTCTCGATCAGACCGTTGCCAGGCAAACCCAGGGCGCTTTGCTCAGCGAGCGGATCCATTCGGAGTTCTGGTACGACGCTGCCAACAACCTCGTGCGCAGGGACGTGGAAAACCGCGATGGCGAAGGCACGCTCAACCCCACCAACGCCGCCTTCACCACGCTGTACGAGTATGACGTCCTGCGCCGCCTGACCCGCCTGATGGAGGAGGAAGGCATTTACTACTCCGTCCTGACCAACGAATTCGTTTACGATGGCAACGACCGGTTGGTACTGACACGTTCGCCCGCCGCCGTCCACGGGGTCGATCCCGCCGCGGTCACGCGGTTCGCCTATGACGAGCGCGGGCTGCTCTTCCAGACGGAGCGCGCCCCCGGCACGGGCCAAGACGCCCTGGAACAGCTCGACTATGACGCGAACGGCAACCGGCGCCGAGTCAGCAAGATCGACGCCATCACCATCAAACAGACTGTCTTTGAGCACGATGGCCTCGACCGCTGTGTGCGCGTCACGGATGCGATGGGCAACGAGACCCGCTACGAATACGACCTCCACGGCAACGTCACCCGCGCCACGGAGTACGGCGAAACGAACGACGTGCCGGGCAGCGCCGGCAACCGACGCCTGGCCGAGACCCGCTACGAATACGATGGGCTGGACCGCCTCGTCCAGTTCCGCCCGGCGTTCTTCGACGTCTTCACCGAGGTGCCCATCGGCGACGGATTCCAGGATAACACCCTCGCGTACGCGCCGAACGGCCTGGTCGTCGCCAGCACCAATGACCGCGGGCACGGCACGACCTATACGTACGACACCATGTTCTTCCTCGCGGCCGGCGCCGACGCCGGCAGCAACCGCGTCGAGTATGCCTACGACGCCAACGGCAACGTGCTGTCGGCCACGGAAACCGGCCACTCC
>JAQBFL010000201.1:0-2816 GCA_032123415.1 bacterium
CGCGTCTCGGACGAGGTGCGTGCGCTGTACAAACGGGTTGTCGGTCAGGACGCCCCTTTGGGCGTTTAACGCTGCGCCCGTCCGCGATGAGACGCGCGGATTCGCGTCCGACACTACCTGGGACACGTGCGTTGGCGTTTCTGAGGCATCAAAACCCCGGGAGCGCGCACCTCCCTATGAGCGTGTCTTGGAAATGCGCCTTCGAAGTCATTTCCGGTAGGCGTCGCCGGGGGTGGGCGGGGCGGCTCCCGTTGCGGTGGAGACACCGCGGATGAGGAGGATGGCACCGCGCGTCCTCTGGCTGCTGCTCGGGATTGCTGCAACCGGCTTCGGCATCGCCGGCGCGGTACTGCCGCTGCTGCCGACGACGCCGTTCCTGCTGGTCGCCACCTATGCCTTCGCCCGATCTTCGCCACGCCTGCACGCCTGGCTGATGTCGCACCGCCAGTTCGGTCCGCTGATCGCCAACTGGCAGCAACACGGCGCCATCGGTCGCCGCGCCAAGCAGGCGGCAATTGCCGTCATGGCGCTCTCTCTCGCTATGAGTTGGCTGTTGGCGGTGCCGGGTTGGATCATTGCGATACAGACAGCCGTGCTCGCCGGTGTCGCCATTTTTATCCTGACGCGCCCCGACGGTTCGCAGGTGTAGCATCCAGGGAGGGCGGCTCTTCGGTGGTCCGGCCAACCTGGCGCGCAAAACGCGCCATAGTTGGCAAGTGAATCGAAGCCGTGTCCGTGTCCAGTGCCCATCGCGTGATTGAAATTGACGTGGCGGGCAATAGGATGGCGCCATGAGCATCCGTAACCTGCTGTCGATCGTCGCGATTCTGCTGTTCGCTGCCGGGCCTGCGACGGCCCAAACGTACGAGGAACAGATGCGCACGGCGGCCGGCGCCTACGAGCGCAAGGACATGGCGACCGCGGTCCGGATCTGGAAAGTCTGGGCAGCCAAAGGCGAGGCCGAGGCGCAGACGCTGCTGGGCGCCATGTACTGGAGCGGTGAAGGCGTACCGCGCGACCATCGCGAGGCGGCGTCTCTGTATCTGCGTGCCGCCAACCAGGGTTATGCCCGGGCGCAGAATGACATTGGATTCATGTACGGTTTCGGCGAGGGCATTCCGCCGCACGACGATGTCGAGGCCTACAAGTGGCTGACGCTCGCCATCGAGCGCTACACGGCGAAGAACCAGGACCGCCGGGATCAGGCGAGCGAGGACCGGAAAGTGCTTGCCGCCCGCATGACCCCTGCGCAAGTCACCGAGGCCGCGCGGCGCGCGAGGACGTGGAAGCCTGTTCCCGAGATGCGGTAAACTTGCGGACATGAACAAGGCGTCGCCTGCTGTGGCACTCGTCGCCGTGCTGTTGATCGGCTCGATGGCGGCGGCGCGCGCTGACGATACGCCGACTGCTCCGGAGCACGTCGTGGAAGAGCGGGTGGCGGACATCGCCGCTGAGCGGCGACATGACCTGCTGCCCTTCGTGCGCCAGATCGCCGTCGACGGAGCCATCACCGGTTCGCTTGAGGCGTCGACCGCTGCGGCTGGCGTGCCGGCATCGGCGATGTTGGAGGTGCTGCAGGCCCTGGCGGGCTCAATTGACGCTGGCTGGGCGATCCAGGATGGCGACCGTTTCCACGTCCGTTACGAACAGACCTTCACGGCGGCAGGGATGCCGCTCGATGATGGCCGCGTACTGTGGATCGAGTTGCGGACGGCGGGTGATGGTGCTGTCGCGCTCCATCGGTTTCGCGGTCGGGACAAGGTCGAGCGCTTCTGGCAGGTGAATGGCCAGGCGACGACACCGCCTTCGATCCGCCTGCCGGTCGAGGTCATTTCGATTTCTTCGGGCTTTGGCTTGCGGGCCGATCCGTTCGATCAACCACCGCCATCGCCTACGGCGGACAAGCCTTGGGCGATGGGCGGCCCGCGGCGCCCGCCACTGCAGGGCCTTCCGACCGGGAGCGCCTCCGACACGCCGGGAACGGGCGCCACGGCGGTTCTCCGCGGCTCGCAGGGGCTGTCGTCATACGGCAAGTCATCGGCTGGCCAGTCGGCCTATGGTGGCTCGAGCGGCAGTACGTGGCAGCCTGCACCGCGCGTCACGCGCTCGTTGTTCATGCATGAGGGCGTCGATCTGGTGGCGCCGGCGGGAACGCCGGTCCATGCCGCGGCGGATGGCGTGGTAATTGGCGCCGGCCCCAACGGCCGCTATGGCAACTGGATCCGGATCGCGCATGCCGGCACGCTGGCCACGGTGTATGGCCATCTCGCCGGCTTCGCGCCGGGCGTCGCGGCGGGCTCGACCGTGTCGAGTGGCGACGTCATCGGCTATGTCGGCAGCACCGGCCGCTCGACTGCCCCGCACTTGCATTTCGAGTTGCTGGACAATGGCAAGCCGGTCAATCCCATCAACCATCCGGAAACCCGACGTGGCGCGCTGCGCGGTTCCGATCTCGAGCGCTTCGGCAAGCAGGTGGCGCAGAGCAAGACCGAACGTGAGCGCGAGGCGATGGTCGCGGCAATAACCCGCCCCTGATCTTTCCGCGCTCCGCTCTCCCTCGCTCCGCCATTGCACGGAGGAGGGAGGAGATGAACTGCGCGGAGTCCTCGAGATCAGGTCTTGGGCGTCGTCGGGTTGGAAAGTATCTCGGCGCAGGCCCGAGCGACGTCTGAATCCGACGTCTTGCTGCCCGGCATGGTGGCGAAGCCGCTCTTTTCGACGACATTGCCGCGCTCCCACGAACTGGCTTTGGCGAGCTCGGCGATCTTCATCGCAGAATCGTCCTGGGCGCGGAAGCGGACGGCGCAGATCGGTGC
>JAQBFL010000202.1:0-6260 GCA_032123415.1 bacterium
ACTAAGCGCCATTCAGATGTCACCCCAACAACCGACGTGTACTTGTCGAGGAAGGCGCGGGGTGTGAGGACTTCAACGCCTTCGTATCCAGATGTCTGGAGGAGCGCCTTATCACCGCTGGTGATGACCGTGGTTCCGCTGGCAACTGCGCAGGCGATGAACATGTCGTCGGTCTGATCGGTGCAGACCGGGGAGGGAAGCGGCGGCGCATTCACAACCTGGACATGAATGGCGAGGAGTTCAAGTGGCGGACCAGGATCGACGCCTGGGAACTTCGTGGCAAGTTGGTGGGTGACGCGTCTGTATTCGTCCAGGATCTCCGGCGAGACCACAAGTGAGACGCGGCCCCGGCGCCATGCGTCAAGTATGGCATAGGGCGGACCGGAGAAGAAGACACCAGCCACGAAGACGTTGGTGTCCAGGATGACCCTCATGGGGCGCTCCGAACTTTCGCAATGGCCTTCGTGATGTCCGCCGGTTTCATGCCAGCGGCACGGGCCTGTCGGCGGGCGCTTTGAATGATGCCGTCGAAGTCATCCATGGTGGGCGGGGAGATCGTCTTGAGAATGACGACATCGTTCTCGCCCATCACGATGAACTGCGCGCCTGTGACAAGGCCGAGGCGATTCCGCACGTCTTCGGGGATGACGACCTGCCCCTTCGAGGACATCCGCGTTGTGGCAACTGTGCTCATGGCGACTTCCTTTCTTCGTCTTACTGGTAAGACTGTAGCAGTTGCGCAGAGTGAGTGCAAGCCGGATGAAGGATGAATGATGGACGGCAGAGATGGGGCTTTCACCGCGGAGGCGCAGGGGACGCGGAGACAGAACGGAGAGAAGAGGGTTTCAGACGGAGGCACAGAGATCGGGGGGCGGGATGACGGAGAGAAGAGAGACTCACGCGGAGCCGCGGAGGGCGCGGGGCGGGTTGTTGATTTTGGATTCCGCTGAGAAAAACCGGTAACTGGGTATCCCCTTTACTCTAGCGAGGCCGTACCTCTCAGACCGACGGGCTTTCGCGGCCATCGTTCTCGTCCTCGTCGTCGTCCTCGATCGCATATCGAACTTGGTCGTCCCTGACCTGAGCGACGGGTCTTCGACTCAACCGAATGGCACAGCTCCACCATCAGGTCCGTCGACCACGCGACGAACTGCAGCTCGATCGGGTAGACGTCAAGTTTCTCGTGATCCAATGGGTGCTGCACGGCGGTTCCCTACCTTTCTGCCTTTCCGATCCGACGACGAGAGGGATTCATGGCTCTCCACAATCCGCTTGCAGATCGACAGCCCCAAACCCAACCCGTCCGGCTTGGTCGTGAAGAACGGGGTGGCCGCCAGGGGCTGGCTGAGATCGTGCGCCAGCGACGCGGCCATCTCGCGGGCGATGCGCGTGAGCGCCGTCAAGGCATCCCGCGCCGCTTTTGCCTTGCCTCAGGAGGGCGTCAACGGCTACGTTGATACAGCATGAAAGCAAACGACTGGATTGCCGTTCTGGATTTTGGTTCCCAGTATAGCCAGTTGATCGCGCGCCGCATCCGCGAGCAACAGGTGTACTGCGAGCTGATGCGGTTTGACGTGGCCGCGGCAGACCTCGCCGCCCGCAAGCCCGCCGGAATCGTGCTCTCCGGCGGGCCTTCCAGCGTGTTCGACCAAGGCGCCCCGCTGTGCGACCCCGCGGTGTTCGGGCTCGGGATTCCCATCCTCGGCATCTGCTACGGCATGCAGATGACGGCGCGCATGGCGGGCGGAACCGTGCGCCCCGGCAAGTCCCGCGAATACGGCAGCGCCCGCGTCGCGGTGTTGCGCGACCAGCCGCTGTTTGTCGGAATGGGCGAGTCGCTCGGCGTGTGGATGAGCCATGGCGACCAGGTCGAGAGCATGCCCGACGGGTTTGTCGCGCTCGCGCACACCGCCTCGTGCCCCTACGCCGCCATGGGCGATCCCGCGCGGCGCATCTTCGGCCTGCAGTTCCACCCCGAGGTCGTGCACACCGAGGGCGGCACGCAGATTCTCCGCCACTTCATCTTCGACGTCTGCGGCTGCGCGGGCGACTGGGTGATGGCCCAGTTCGTACGCGAGAGCGTGGCGGCCATCCGCAAGCAGGTCGGCAAGGAGCACGTCGTCTGCGGCCTGAGCGGCGGTGTCGACTCCTCCGTCGTCGCGGCGCTGCTGCACCGGGCCATCGGCCCTCAACTCCACTGCATCTTCGTCGACAATGGCCTGCTGCGCTACCGGGAGGCCGAACAGGTCCGCAAGACCTTCGGCGAGGCGTTCGGCGTGGATTTGCGCGTGGCGGAGGCCCAGGAGCAGTTTCTGTCGCAACTCAAGGGGGTCGTCGATCCCGAGCGCAAACGCAAGCTCATTGGAAAGACGTTCATCGACGTCTTCTCCGAGGAAGCGCGCAAACTGGGAAACGTGAGCTTTCTCGCGCAGGGCACGCTGTACCCGGACGTGATCGAGAGCTTCTCTCCAACCGGCGGTCCGTCGGCCATGATCAAGAGCCACCACAATGTGGGCGGTTTGCCGCCCGACCTGAAGTTCAAGCTCATCGAACCCGTGCGCGAACTGTTCAAGGACGAAGTGCGCGCCCTGGGCCGCGAACTGGGGTTGGCGGACAGCTTGGTCGCCCGGCAGCCATTCCCCGGTCCGGGGCTGGCCGTGCGCATCCTGGGCGAGGTGACCGCCGAGCGGGTTGCCATCCTGCAACAGGCCGATTTACGGATCCAGGAGGAGGTCGAGAAGCTGCCCGACTTCCAGCGCATCTGGCAGTCCTTCGGCGTCCTGCTGCCCGTGCGCACGGTCGGCGTGATGGGCGACAACCGCACCTACGAGGACGTCCTGGCCCTGCGCATCGTCGAGAGCATGGACGGCATGACCGCGGACTGGACACGCGTGCCCTACGACACGCTGGCCCGCATCTCCAACCGGATTATCAACGAAGTGCGTGGCATCAACCGCGTGGTGCTGGATATCAGCTCCAAGCCGCCGGCGACGATCGAGTGGGAGTAGCGGCCCGGACGCCCCGCGGACAGGTCGCCGCGCCGCAACTCATCGTCGAGAGGGAAGTCCATTTCCTCGGCACGAAGTTTCGCGCATAAGGCCGACACCATGTGGAGGATGCAGGAAGGATGCGATACGGTGTATGCGGCGGGACCGGACTGGCTTCGGCGGCGGCCGCGGCCGGGCACGGCGTGACCATCGCGGTGGAGCCGCTTCAGGTAAAGGAATGCAACGTGCGGACAACGGTCGGCGGCACGGGCTCTCTTGAAGCGCCTGGCAGGGGAGATGAATTCTGATGCAGGCGCGCACCTTTCTCTCCCTGCTGCTCGCTTGCTCCGGGGTCTGCGCGGCCATGGCCCAGCGACCTGAACGCCTGGCCGCCGATGCCGTCTGGTACGGCGATGCCGACGCGGGCGGTGAGGGGGGCGGCGATGGGTCCCTGCGCGAAGTCGGCTGCAACGCCGGGCGGCCGGTGTGGAGCGAAGCGCGGGACCGGGTGGGAATCGGAGGCGAGGTGCGAGTCACGTCGCTGGCGACCGGGCGAGCGTCTCCGTTTCCCGATGTCGACGCGATCGAAACAGCCGTGTCGGTTGATTTCAGGCGCGCGGCGACGAGCAACCTCTCCTGGTCCGTCATGCTCTCGCCCGGACTGGCCTCGGATTTCGATGACGTAACGTCGGATGCCCTGCGCCTGAAATGCCTGGCGCTGGCGACCTACCAGTCCGTTCCCGCCTGGCGCTGGGTGGGCGGCGTCTACTACGGACAGGCTTTCGGCGAGAGCCGCGTCTTCCCCGCGGTGGGAACGGTCTGGCGGGCGGCGCCGGAGTGGACGTTGAACCTGATCATGCCGCGGCCGGCGGTGACCTATGCACCCACGCGCGTGTGGGCCGTAACCGCCCTGGTGCAACCCGCGGGGGGCGACTGGAGCATCGAGCACGAGGGACGCAAACGCGAGTTGATCCTCGAGACGTGGCGCGGAGGCGTCGAGGTCAGTTGGCGTCCGAACCCCGGAATCGGTGTGGATGTGCAGAGCGGCGTGGCCTTTGCCCGCAGCCTCGAGCTGCGTGACGGGGACGACACGGTCTCCGAAGAGGACCTTGACAGCGTCCCTTATGTTCGCGTCGGCCTGCGCCTGTTCTGAGCGAAGCGCCGAGAAAACGCAACGGCCCGGCCTTGCGCTCGCGCGCTCGACCGGGCCGCTCGTTATCGAAGGGTCTGTGCGGGGCCCACATCGGCGACCCCCGCACCACGCCCCGAGGAATCAGCCGATGGCGTCATTCCCCTTCTCGCCCGTCCGTATCCGGATGCACTCCGGGAGGTCGAGTATGAAGATCTTGCCGTCTCCGATCTTGCCGGTTCTCGCGCCGGCGATGATCGCCTCGACGGTCGGCTTGACGAAGTTGTCGTTGACGGCAATCTCCAGCCTCACCTTCTTCAGAAGGTTGACCTCGACGTCCACGCCGCGGTACGACTCGTGGTAGCCCTTCTGCTGACCGCAACCGAGCGCGTTCGTGACGGACATCTTGTAGACTTCCCGCTCGTACAGCGCCTGCTTCACGGCGGTCAACTTGTCGGGTTGAACGTATGCTATGATCAACTTCATGGTCCGGTTCCTCCTGTCAGTGTTTCCTTTTATCGAACGGCTACTGCGATATGAAGATTTGGAAACCGCTGTAAGCTTCCATCCCGTGCTCTCCGATGTCCAGCCCCTTGATCTCCTCGGACTCGCTCACGCGCATCCCGATCGTGGCCTTGAGGACCGCAAAAATCGCCAGGGCCGCCGGGAAGCACAGTGCCCCCGCGGCGCCGATGCCGGCCAACTGGGTCAGCAGGGAGTACTGCCGGCTGAAGATACCCACGGCCAGCGTGCCCCATACGCCGCAAACGAGGTGCACCGAGAGCGCGCCCACCGGGTCATCCAGCTTGAGCCGGTCGAAGAGCTGCACCGCGAAGACCACCATCGCCCCGGCGATCAGGCCGATCAGGACGGCCGCGGGAACGGACACGCAGTCCGCGCCGGCCGTGATGCCCACAAGACCGGCCAGGCAGCCGTTGAGCACCATGCTCAAGTCCGGCTTCTTCTGCACCACCCAGCTCACGACCATGGAGGCCACGATGCCCGCCGCCGCCGCCAGCGTGGTGGTGACAAGCACGTAGGAGACGGCTCCGGGATCCGCCGACAGAACCGACCCGCCGTTGAACCCGAACCACCCCAGCCACAACAGGAACGTGCCGATCGTCGCCAGCGGCATGTTGTGCCCCATGATGGGCTTGACCTTCCCATTGACGTACTTGCCGATGCGCGGCCCGAGCATCAGGACGCCCGCCAGCGCGGCCCATCCACCCACGGAGTGCACGAACGTCGAGCCCGCGAAATCGTGGAACCCGATGCCGTCCAGCCAGCCCTTGCCCCAGCCCCACGATCCGACGATCGGGTACACGATCATGACGTAGATCGTGGAGAAGATCAGGAAGCTGTTGAGCTTGATGCGTTCGGCCACGGCGCCGGAGACGATCGTCGCGGCGGTCGCCGCGAACATGCCCTGGAACATGAAGTCCGTCCAGTAGGTGTAGGCCCCATTGGCGTAATCGATCAATCCCGCGGCCCCTTCGGGCGCGGCAATGCCGAAGCCGGCGAACCCGATCACCTTGCCCAATTTCCAGGCATCGCCGGGGTACATCAGGTTGAAGCCCATGAGCGCATAGGTCAAGATGCCGATCGCCACGACCAACGTATTCTTGAACAGAATGTTGACCGTGTTCTTGGCCCGCGTTAGACCGGCTTCCAGCGTCGCGAACCCCAGGTGCATGGCAAACACCAAGAACGTCGACACCATCATCCACAGGTTGTTCGCCGTGAACATCGCCTTGGCTGCGGTCGGTCCTTCCGGTTCCGCACCGAGAGCGTACGAACCTACCCAGAACCCGCCCACCACTGCCACGGCCACTGCCTTCATCCATCGTCTCATAGTCTTTCCGTGCCTCCTTGCGTTATCCGCGTCGCCGATACGCCCCATGTCGCTACCAGCCGCGATAGACGGCACTTTAGCAGGTTGTATGCCAGTAGCCAATGTTCTGTGGCTACATGCTATGTAATATGCTGTCTACCAATGTATTACGACTTTCGAACGTCCTTTTGATCATGGACCTTGTCTCCACGATACATACAATTGTGTTGCCTACATACCGTTCAGTTACATCGTTGTATATACTTGGCTTCTGGAGCGTTCTGTCAGAAGATGACAGGACGTATTCTTGCCT
>JAQBFL010000203.1:0-8496 GCA_032123415.1 bacterium
CCGGCGAAGATTGCCGAAATGGCATTCTGAGGCATGAGAATTCGCATCGTTCTGATTGTCGCGCTGCTCATCGTGGCGCCGACCGCCGTGGGGTCTACATCGGCCTTTCCCTGAAGAAGGAACCCCTTTTTCGCCTCCTGAACGAGTCGCTAAAGGCGTTTTCGGGCGGCGGGATCAGCCTGGCTGCCGTGCCCTGAGACGCCGCGCAAGGCGAGGCGGAGGCCGACCAGATCGAGGTGCGCGATTCGCTCGATCCGGGATGATGGGGCGGGCCGTCACGCGACCGTGTGGCGGCGGGTGGCGCACGTGAAGACCGGGGCATTGCCGAACGAATGGTTCTGGCAACCTTGCGGCTGGCGCCGCCCCTGGACCATATCGAGATCCAGGCTGTCGCGGCGGATGCCGACGAACTGCGCCGGACGACGCAGGTGCGCTGGCGCATGCGGGCCTGGGGGCTGTTTCTTCTCGCTGGGGCGGTGTTGGCGGGAATCGGCGCCTTGCTCGGGGAGTCGGCCGCACAGGTCGAGGCCGCGCAGGCGCGGGGCGATTTCCTCATCGGTGTGTCGCACGATCTTCGTACGCCCCTGGCGTCCGTGCGGTTGCTGGCCGAGAGTCTCTATGAAGGGCGGGTCGAGTCCGCCGAACGGCGCCGCCGATTCCTTGGCGTCATGATCCGGGAGTGCGAACGTCTGCACCAGTTGGTCGAGCGCGTGCTCTTCTTCGTTAAGTACGGGCAGGATGCGTCCGAATTCAAGCCCGTACCGGTCCGTCCGGACGAACTCGCCCGGAGCGCCGCGGACGTTTTCATGGCGCGGTTCAGGGTGTATGGCGAATCCGCGGGCGGGGTGGGGAACCGGCTGCCGACCCGGCGATGGGCGGTGCGGATTCCGCGGCCGCCGGGCCGGAGCTTTCGTTCGAGACATCAGGCGCCCTGCCCGATGTACTGGTCGATCGCGCCGCCGTGACGCAGGTGCTCCTCAACCTGCTCGATAATGCGTGGAAGTACGGTCGTCCGGACGATGCCGGTTTGCCGTCGACCTCCTCCCGCGCCGTCGCGATCGGCGTATGCGTCCGGACCGTCCAACGCCGCGGCCGGTGGGGACAGCGGCTGACGTTTGCGGCCATTG
Source organism: bacterium (assembly GCA_032123415.1). Lineage (GTDB taxonomy): Bacteria > Verrucomicrobiota > Kiritimatiellia > UBA8416 > JADHWI01 > JAQBFL01. The sequence goes on from JAQBFL010000203.1 coordinate 1,128, forward strand.
CCGTGCGCGATCGAGGGATGGGAATGAGCCGCGCCGAGACCCGCCGGCTGTTCCGGCGCTACTACCGCACGCGCACGGCCGCGCAGAGAAACATTGTGGTCGAAGACGACGACGCCATCATGCTCGGGCTGGAGGAGAACCTGAAGTTCTCGGGCTACGAGGTTCTGACGGCCTCCACGGGGCCCGACGGGTTGAAGGCCGCCCACGACGGCCGGCCCGACCTGATCCTGCTGGACCTGATGCTGCCGGGGATGAGCGGTTTCGAGGTATGCAGAGAGCTGCGCGACCGGGGCGTTCAGACGCCGGTCATCATGCTCACGGCGCGCCAGGACGATTTCGACAAGATTCACGGCTTCGAGATGGGGGCCGACGATTACGTCACCAAGCCCTTCAGCGTGGCCGAGCTCATGGCGCGCATCAACGCCGTGCTGCAACGCGGGCGGCGGCGCGACGCGGGCGGCGGCGAGTTCGCCTTCGGCGACTGCCAACTGGACGGGGTCGCGCGCACGTTGCGCCGCAAGGGGCGGGACGTCGCCCTGACGCGCACGGAGTTCGAGCTGCTGTCCTACTTCTGCGCCCATGAAGGCAAGGCGCTGTCCCGCGAGACGCTCATGAACGACGTCTGGGGGACGGAGTACTACGGCACCCAGCGGTCCCTGGACAGCTTCGTGGCCAACCTGCGCGTCAAGATCGAGGAGAAGCCCTCCAAGCCGCGCCACATCCTGACCGTACACGGCGTAGGCTATAAGTTTGTGCGTTAGGGATGCGCGGTGAAAGGGGAGAGCTTGCGGAGGCGTTCGACGATGGCCGGCATGCGCTCGATCACGAAATCGACATCGTCCCGCGTGTTGTAGCGGCTCAGGCTGAACCGTATGGAGCCGTGCGCGGCCGTGAAGGGTACGCCCATGGCCCGAATGACGTGGGACGGTTCCAGCGAGCCGGACGTGCAGGCCGAACCCGAGGAGGCGCAAACTCCGATGTCGCTGAGGTGGTACAGAATGGCCTCGCCCTCGATGAACTCGAAGCTGATGTTGGCCGTGTTGGGCAGCCGGTGCGCCCGGTCGCCGTTGACGCGCGTGTCCGGGCAAGCGGCCAGCAGGCCGGATTCCAGGCGGTCGCGCAAGGACGCCACGCGGTCCATTTCGCCGTCCGCCAGGTGCGCGGCGGCCAGCTCGGCCGCCTTCCCGAGACCCACGATGCCGGGCACGTTCTCCGTGCCGCCGCGCCGCCCTCCCTCCTGGTGGCCGCCGAGCAGAAAGGTCTGCAAGCGGGTTCCCCGCCGGACGTAGAGGGCGCCGACGCCCTTAAGCCCGTGCAGCTTGTGCGCCGAGAGGCTGAGCATGTCCACGGGAACTTTGCTCACGTCGATCGGCAGCTTGCCGACGGCCTGTACGGCGTCGGTGTGCATCACCCCGCCGGCGTCCTTAACCATGCGCGCAATCTTTCGAAGGGGGAAAAGAACGCCCGTTTCGTTGTTGGCCCACATCAGGCTGACGATCGCAGGTCCCTTCTCCAGTTCCTCTTCGAACCGTGCCATGTCGAGGCTGCCGCCCTCGTCGACTCCGAGCTCGACCACGCTGTGGCCGGCCTGCTGAAGATAGCGGCACGGGCTGAGTACGGCCGGGTGCTCGACGCGGCTGACGATGACACGCGCCCTGCCGTGTGCCGCGTCCACCGCGCCGCGGATAGCCATGTTGTCGCTTTCCGTGCCGCAGCCCGTGAAGACGATTTCAGAAGGATCCGCCCCTATCAGGGCCGCGACCTTCGCGCGCGCGGTCTCGACAGGGGCCGCCACTTTGCCGCCGAACGCGTGCATGCTCGACGGATTGCCCCAGTGTTCCGTCAGAAAGGGCTGAATGGCCGCGATGACCTCGGGCGCGGGTTGCGTGGTCGCGTTGTTGTCGAGATAGACGAGCTTCACGCCTTGTCCTCCTCGACGACCAGATCCTCCGATACGAACTCGCGCAGTTTGGCCTGGACCACGTCGCGCAGGGTGAACTCGGCCACGTGACATTGTGCGCACATGCCGCGGAAGGAGACCACCACGCGGTTGCCGTCCACGTCGATGAGCTCGATGTCCCCGCCGTCGCGTTGCAGCAGGGGCCGGATTTCCCGGTTGACGGTCTCTTCGATCAACCGGATGCGCTGCAGCCCCGTGAGACGACGCGGTCCGGTCGCCGCGTCGGCGGCTGCCTTGCGCTTCTTCTCGCGCTGGATGCGGTCGATGATATTCATGATGTCCACCTTGCAGTGGCCGCATCCGCCGCCCGCTTTGCAGTAGTTCGTGACCTGGTCGACGGTGGTCAGGTCGTTGTCGCCGACCACCCGCTCGATCTCCTCCTCGGTTACGCCGAAACAGGTGCAGACCACCTTGCCTGCGAGAATCTTCTTGCCGGTCCGCCCGGTTCTGAAGTTGGCGATCGCGACCTCAAGAGCTTCGCGTCCCATCACGGAGCAGTGCATTTTCTGTTCGGGCAGCCCGCCGAGAAACTCGGCGATATTCTGGTTGGTCACGCGCTCCGCATCTTCCAGCCGCATGCCCTTGAGGATCTCCGTGAGCGCCGAGGAAGACGCGATCGCGCTGGCGCAGCCGAAGGTCTGGAACTTCGCGTCCACGATGCGTTCTTTTTTCTCGTCGAGCTTGAACGTCAGCTTGAGGGCGTCGCCGCAGGCCAGCGAGCCCACTTCGCCCACGCCGTCGGCATCGGGTATCAGCCCCACGTTGCGGGGGTTTCGGAAGTGGTCCATCACGCGTTCGGTATAGTTCCACATGGCGCATTGTCTCCCGCCGGAATCCTCGCGCACATGGCGATCGGAATCAAGCTTGTTTGAATGCTACCGAATCGGTGCTATTAAAACCAGAGAATAAGCGCTACGTGCTCTGGGCGGTCTTGGACCAGGAGTCGCGCAGGGTGGCGATCAGGTTGAACACCGGCGCGCCGGGGCGCGAGTCCACCGGGTCGGCATGGAAGTAGCCCTTGCGCTCGAACTGGTAGCGCGAGCCCGGTTGGGCCGTCGCCAGCATCGGTTCGACGCGCGCGCGGCAGGTCTTCATCGAGGCGGGGTTCAGGTTGTCTTTGAAATCTACGCCTTCGGGCACGTTCTCGGGTTGCTCGCACGTGAAGAGGCGGTCGAACATCCTCGCCTCGCACTCGACCGAACCGGCCGCCGGAACCCAGTGAATGGTTCCGCGAATCTTCCGTCCGTCCGGCGCGTCGCCGCCGCGCGTGGCGGGGTCGTACGTGGCATGGACCTCGGTGACGACTCCCGTGGCCGGATCCTTCACGCAGCTCGTGCAGCGCACAATGTACCCGTAGCGCAAGCGCACTTCCTGTCCGGGCGTGAGGCGATGATACTTCTTCGGCGCGTCTTCCATGAAGTCCTCGCGCTCGATGTACAGCTCGCGCGAGAAGGGAATCTTGCGTGAACCGGCGGCTGGGTTCTCGGGATTGTTGACCGCGTTCATCTCCTCGGCCAGCTCCGCGGGGTAGTTCGTCAGCACCAGCTTGAGCGGGTCCAGCACGGCCATCGCCCGGGGGGCCTCGCGGTTGAGCTCGTCGCGTACGCAGTGCTCCAGCAGCGCGACGTCTGTGACGCCGTCGAACTTCGTGATGCCGACCCGCGCGCAGAACGCGCGGATGGCCGAGGGCGTGTAGCCGCGCCGCCGCAACCCCGCCAGCGTGGGCAGGCGCGGGTCGTCCCATCCGTTGACCAGTCCTTCCCGCACCAGTTGAAGCAGCTTGCGCTTGCTCATGACCGTGTAGGAGAGATTGAGGCGCGAGAACTCGATCTGCCGCGGATGGTAGATGCCCAGGGCTTCGAGAATCCAGTCGTAGAGCGGACGGTGCACCTCGAACTCCAGGGTGCAGAGGGAGTGCGTGATGTTCTCCGCCGAGTCCTCCAGGCAGTGCGCGAAGTCGTACGACGGGTAGATGGTCCACGCTTCGCCCGTGCGGTGGTGGCTGACGCGCTTGATGCGGTACAGCACGGGATCGCGCATGTGGATGTTGGGAGAGGCCATGTCGATCTTGGCGCGCAGGACGTAGCGTCCGTCCGGGAACTCGCCGGCCTTCATCCGCGCGAACAGGTCGAGGTTCTCCGCGCTGGAACGGGCGCGGCCGGGGCTGTGCCGGCCGGGCCGGTTGGGCGCGCCGCGGTACTCCTTGAACTCTTCCGTGGAGAGTTCGCACACGTAGGCCTGGTCCTGGCGGATGAGCTGCTCAGCGTAGGCGCACATTTTGCCGAAGTAGTCGGACGCGAAGTAGAGATGCTCGCCCCAGTCGAAACCGAGCCACCGGACATCGTGCATGATGGAGCGGACGTACTCCTCGCTCTCGGTCTCCGGGTTGGTGTCGTCGAACCGCAGGTGGCACCGGCCGCCGTACTCCTGGGCGATGCCGAAGTCCAGGCAGATGGCCTTGGCGTGCCCGATGTGCAGGTAGCCGTTGGGCTCGGGCGGAAAGCGCGTGACGACGCCCGCGTGCTTGCCGGTTCGCAGATCGTCTTCGACGATCGTCCGGATGAAGTCCAGCGATTCTTTCTTCTCGTCGGTGGTCATGACCGTGTCCTCTACTCAGGTTGCCGCGCCGTAGGTCTGCTCGTAGGCGGCCGTGAAAGCCTTGAGGCGCTTGCCGCTCAAGGCGAAACCGCCGACTTCGAGGTTCTCCAGAGCGTACTGCAGCCGCCGCAGGCAAAGGTCGCGGCCCATCAGCGCCATGCTCTCGAAGAGGGGCAGCGAAACCGTTTCGCCCGTGAACGCCACGAAGTACAGCGGCATGAGCTTCTTCAGCGGCAGGGCTTCCTTCTCCGCAATGCGCGTGCAGGCCGCCTTCACGACGTCGGCGTCCCACCCCGCGGCCTTCTCCAGTTCCCACTGCACGACGCGCAGCAGCTCCACCGCGCGCGCGCCATCCCCGCCGCCCGCGGTCGCGAGCTTCTCCGCCGGGCAGGCCACGCGGTCGGCGAAGACGAACGACGCCATGGGCACCAGGTCGGCAAGCTGTTCGAGCCGCGGCTGCGCCATGGCGACCAGCGGCAGCCAGGACGCGTCGTTGAGGCGCCAGGCATGCAGCCGTTCCAGGAGCTTGTCGGGGGTCAGCGCGCGCAGGGCGCGACCGTTGAAGTGCCGCAGTTTCTGGATATCGAAGACCGGCCCGCCGAGGCTGACGCGTCCCAGATCGAAGCTGTCGGTCATATCCGCCAGCGTGAAGTCCTCGCGCCCGTCCGGCATGCTGTAGGAGATCAACCCCAGGAAATCCAGCAGGGCCTCCGGCAGAAAGCCGGCCTGACGGTAGTAGAGGATGCCGGTCGGGTTGCGGCGCTTCGAGAGCTTGGTCTTGTCCGGGTTGCGCAGCAGCGGCAGGTGCGCGAACTCGGGGGGCTGCCAGCCGAACGCCTCGTAGAGCAGAACGTGCTTGGGCGTGGAACTGATCCATTCCTCGCCGCGGATGACGTGCGTGATTTGCATCAGGCGGTCGTCGACCACGTTGGCCAGGTGATAGGTCGGGTAGCCGTCGGTCTTCATCAGGACCTGGTCGTCGATCGTGTTCCACGGGATGCGCACCTCGCCGCGCAAGCGGTCGACGAAGACGCACTCGCCGTCGCGGGGCGTACGCACGCGCACGACGTGCGGCTCGCCGGCGCTCACGCGCGCGGCGGCATCGGCCGGGGACAGCGCGGCGCACAGCCCGTCATAGCCGACGAAGCCGGACTTGGCGGCCGTTTGCTCCGCCCGCACGGCCTGCATCCGCTCGGCCGAGCAGAAGCAGGGGTAGGCCCTGCCGGCCGCCACGAGGCTCGCGACGTGCTCCTTGTACAGCGCGAGACGCTCGCTCTGGCGGTACGGGCCGAAGGGGCCGCCCTTGTCGGGGCCCTCGTCCCAGGCGATGCCAAGCCAGGACAGCGCGTCGAGAATCGCAACCTCCGACTCGCGCGTCGAGCGGACGCGGTCGGTGTCTTCGATGCGCAGGATGAAGCTGCCGCCCTGGTTCTTCGCGAAGGCGTAGTTGAAGAGGGCGATGTACGCCGTGCCGATGTGGGGGGCGCCGGTGGGCGACGGGGCGATGCGCGTGCGAACGGTCATGGCTTTTCCCGCTGCGGGTCCTCCCAGAGTTTCAGGGGCGGTTGAGCGGTCACATTGTTCATAGCGGGATCGAAAGCGTCCCTGCCCATGCGATTCCCGCGGTCGGCCGGCGAATCGCACACGCGCCGCCGGTCAACCGTCAAAGGGAAAGAGACTAGGGTGCAAGGGGCGGAAAAGGCAAGCGGAAACAGCTTTCTCGAATTCCTTCAGGTCGCGTGTCCTGCATGCTTCTCAGGCAAGAATGCCTGCCTGCTTTAGCGATTCAAGGCGTCGTGGTCTGCGCCTGCCGGGCGCGGGCTGGCGTGCCTGGTTCTGCGGCGGTCATCGGCGCTTTTCGCCGGCGAGAACGGAGTACATTTCGGATGCCGACGAGCAGCCCAGGAGCGCTTCCCGACCCGCCTCGTCCAGCGTGTTGGCCACCAGGGACATGAATTCCATGTGCGGCGCCGGTGTGCTGCGGGGCGAGAGCGTCATGACGAAGATGCGGCTGGGCTGGCCATCCATCGCATCGAACTCGATACCCTCTTTCTTGATCCCGACGGCGCAGACCAGCCGGTTCACCGCGTCCGTCCGTCCGTGCGGGATGGCAAGGCCGTGTTCCATGCCGGTCGACATGCTCTGTTCGCGCTGCAGCACCGCTTCGCGCGCGGCGGCGGGGTCGCCGACAAGGCCGGCGGCGCCGAGAACGTCCAGCAGTTCGTCGATGACCTCGGCCTTCGTGCCCGCGCGCAGGTCGGCGCGCAACAGCGCGGGTGTTACGTACTGCGCAAAGCGTGCGTGGTGCTTGGGCTCCGCCACGGTCTGGGGCGCATCCTTGACCAGCGCGCGGGCATCGAGGGGCTTGCGCAGTTCGCGGACCGCGGTCTCGAATTCCGCCAGGACTTCGACCATCGCCGTGCGGACGAAGGAGGTGTCGCGCGCCGCGCAATCGAAGACCAGACGGTTGCCGGTTTGCCGCAGGCCGATGGCGATGGCATCCTTGCGCAACTGGTAGATGTCAAGGCCTCGGTCGAGGGCGTGGACGAAGAACCCTTCGGCCTCGAAGGCGTGCCGCAGTTTGGTCAGCAGCAGACTTGTGGTCTCCGCGCTCGGAAACTCGAACTCGACCGGGGCGGCCGCCTCGACGAGCCGCTCGCGCCGCAGCCCAGACGTGGGGCTGGAGAACATCATGACCAGAACCGGCGGGGCCGCAATCGTGGTGACAAGAGTCATCAGGATCGCCACGCCGAAGACCTGTTGCGAGAGGAGGCCGGCCGCCAGGCCGATCCCGGCGACGATCAGGGCCAC
>JAQBFL010000204.1:0-2615 GCA_032123415.1 bacterium
CACGGTCTGGTGCTGGGCGGACCATGCCTGGCCGCCCAACAACACCTGGGGCTTCGGCAACGCTCCGCTCAGTCCGTTCGGGGTGCTCACACGCGGCCGCAAACCCAAGGCGCCGTTCGCGGTATTGCGGAAAATGTTCCGGGGGAGAAGTTGGTGAAAGATCAAAGCAGGAGGAAGGCGCAAATGAGAGCGCGATCCGCGGGCTGGCGCTCTATCGCGTGGGGTGAGCGGAACCGGAGCGGCATGATCGACATGAATTCACGATCGGGTGTTGAGCGTTACAACGTGGTATGGGACTCGCCGAGCGAGGATTGCCACGGATCCATGCCGCTGGGCAACGGCGATATCGGCCTGAACGCCTGGATCGAACCGTCCGGCGACTTGGTGTTCTACATCGGCAAGACCGATAGTTGGGAAGACAACGCCCGGCTGGCCAAGGTCGGCAAAGTGCGGGTGAAACTCGACCCGGTGCCGGTCATGACCCCGTTCCGCCAGGAGCTGTCGCTGGCTGACGCGACGCTGGTAGCGCGCTATGGCGACGGCACCTGTCTGCGTCTCTGGGTGGACGCGAATCATCCTGTCATCCACGTCTCCGTTGAAGGCGAGAGGGTGGCGACTACGGCGACGGCGGCGATCGAACTGTGGCGAACCGACCTGTATACCCTGCCCAGCATCACGCAAACCGACGTGACTGCGGACTATGAGGGTCGAGCGATACGCCCGATCACCGTGGAACCGGACACCGTCATTACCGGGCTGAGCGACCGCATCGGCTGGTATCACCACAACATCAAATCGGAAGGCCCGGTGGAGCACGCCCGCATTCAGGGAGTCAGCGATTTCCCCCGCCAGGATCCCCTGCTGCACCGCACGTTTGGCGCCCTGATAAGCTGCGACAGTCCCAAACGTCTGGATGATACGCGGATTCAGTCCGGCGCGGCCGGCGGTCACCGCTTCGATATTTACGTGCTGACGCGGCATCCGGCCACGCCCGCGGAGTGGCTGGAGTCGGTCGGGAAACTGACCGCGGCGATAGAGCGTATTCCGTTGGCCGAGCGGCGGCAGGCGCATGAACGCTGGTGGCGTGAGTTTTGGAGCCGGAGCTGGATTCATGCATCCGCCGCCGTCCCGGCATCCGGAACGGCGGCCGGCGATGACGCCGCTTATCTCAGCCAGATGGTTTGCCTTCAACGCTTCATCACGGCCTGCGCGGGGCGGGGAGCCTTCCCGATCAAGTTCAACGGTTCGATTTTCACCGTACCCGCCGCCGGGCAACCCGGAGACGCTGACTACCGGAACTGGGGCCCGGGCTATTGGTGGCAGAACACTCGTTTGTGCTACTACAGCCTGTGCGCCAGCGGGGACTATGACATGCTCGAGCCACTGTTCCGCATGTATGTGGACGAACTCCTGCCCCTGAACAAGTTCCGGACAAAAAGATATTTCGGCTTTGAGAACGCCGCCTATTACGCGGAAGGGATCATGTTCTGGGGCGACGTCTTCCAGACGGCCTATGGTTGGACGCCCATGGAGCAGCGAAACGATCCCTTGCAGGAGAGTCCCTGGCACAAGTACGAATGGGTTGGTGGTTTGGAATTGATCTGGATCATGCTGGAGGCGTACGAGCACACCGGAGACGATGCGCTGCTCCAGAAGCGCATCCTTCCAGCCGCCGACGCCATCATTCGGTTTTTCGACAGTTACTACAAGACCAATGAGCAGGGACAACTGGTGTTCCATCCGTCGCAGGCGCTCGAGACCTGGTGGGGTTGCACCAACGCGATGCCGGAGATCGCCGGTTTGCATGCCGTTGTTGAAAAACTGCTGGCACTGCCGGAGCGCGCGGCGACCGTCGCCCAGCGCGCGTACTGGAAATCCTTCGCCGGCCGGTTGCCGACGTTGCCGACGCGGGATACACCCGATGGCACGGCGCTGGCGGCGGCCGCCGTCGTGGGTGACAGGTGCAATGCCGAGAATCCGGAACTGTACGCGGTATTTCCCTTCCGCTTGTGTGCGTTCGAGAAAGCTAACCGCGATCTGGGTATGTGCGCGTTGAAACACCGACTGAACCGCTTCAATAACGGCTGGTCACAGGATGATATCTTTATGGCGTACATGGGTCGGGCCGACGATGCCGTCAAGGCGGTCGTGGATCGCGCCAGTCACCATGATCCGGGCTCGCGCTTCCCGGCCTTCTGGGGACCGAACTTCGACTGGGTGCCCGACCAGGATCACGGCGGCGTACTGCTGAAAGCCGTACAGGCGATGCTACTGCAATCCGACGGCGACAAGATCTTCGTGCTTCCCGCGTGGCCCGGGAATTGGGACGTCGAGTTCAAGCTGCGCGCGCCACGGAACACTACGGTTGAGTGCAGCTATCAAAACGGGCGGATCGTCAAATTGACAGTGCTTCCGAAAGAGCGGGCCAAGGATGTTGTGCTGGTTCCGTTGGCTTCGAAAAGCGTTGCGCAAGAAGTAAAGGGAGTTGTCCATGAGTATTAGAATCGGTATTTGCGGTGTTGGATCCTTTGCGGGTAATTTCATTCCCCTTTTCAAGGCTCATCCGGAGGTGGAGAACGTGGTTCTCTGCGATCTGGATGAGGCCAAACTGTCGG
>JAQBFL010000205.1:0-2585 GCA_032123415.1 bacterium
GCAGCGACAATGTCCCGAGCGGCCCGGGCGGATCACGCTGGACAAATGGTTCCGGCTCGCACGGCGGCAAAGGCGGCGAAGAGCGATGCGGCTTCCCCTACGGCTCCGTCATCGCCCCGACACAAGCCGGCAGCGCCGGCGGCATGTATTCAGGGACCGGCGGGGGATGGCGGCGGCATTATCCGCATCCAGGCGACGGGCTCCGTCATCGTGAATGGCAGGATCAGCGCCAACGGCCTCAAGGGTTCAGGAAATGCGGGTGCCGGCGCCGGGGGGAGCATCTTCATCACCTGCAAAACGTTTGCCGGGACCGCGGGTACGATCGAAGCAATGGGGGGGCAACGTGACGATGGCGGCGGCTGCGGAGGCGGCGGACGTATTGCCTTGGTCTTTGACAAGGCGGCGCAGAGGAAACAGCCCCCGGTGACCGTCCGGTTTTCCGCGGCTGGAGGAAAAGGCATACTCCCGGCGAGCCGCCCGGGCAAGCCGGGAACGCTGTTCCTCTCCGATGCCGACATCCTCACGACCATCGAAATCGAAAAGGAAAACAGCCCGGACATTGACATTGACAAAGTCATTGAGTAACTGCTCACCCCCCGAGTTCCGGGGACACCGAGTTCCGGGGTCACCGAGTTCCGGGGTCACACAACTTATTTATGATGTGAGGGAAAATGCGGCGGCGTATTCTCCCTCTGGCGTGGACCGACGAGATGAACCCCATCCGAGCCGGGACGAACCGCTGTGGCCATCGCACCCAAAACAAACTCCAGCAACTCCAGAGGTAGAGACCCTGAGCAAAGCCATCATCATGTTCGCGCTGTTCGTTTCCCTGTGCGGCAGCCCGCTGCTGTTCGCCACCGAAACCGAGCACCTGAGCTTCAGCATTCTCCCCGCGCCGGCCGAGGTGAAGATCGATGGAAAGTTCGATGTCCGTCTTTCAGGTCGCAGTTCAGCCTTGATCTCGGCAGTTCTGGGTCACAGTGTTTCAGGCATGCAAAAGCAAGTTCCTATCGTATGTCCTGGGCGTTGGGAGGTCAAGTGCCGCCGAATTTGATGCCTGCGTTCCACTTTCGGACGCTCAATTTCGAAGCCCGTGCCCTGGATGACGGCGGGCGGACCGTCGCCATTGTCACCAAACGGGGTTCGGTGGACTGGCTGCTCGCCGGCGCGGTGGACGCCGGACCACGGATCGCCTCGATCTTCAAGGAAACCCATCTCGGTTACGTCCTGGGGCTCAAGTTCGATCTGCATTTTCCCGACTTGACGAGCACCTACGATCCGGTGCACAAGGAATTCGAGCCGCTCCAGTGCGAGATTCTCGACGGGGGCGCGCAGGCGGCCGTCAGCGTCGCGTCCCGCAGTGCCGACGGGAATTGGCGCGGCTTTCATCGCGCCGTCATGCATCTCAGTCCCGCTACCGGCCGCTACGAGTGGGCGCTCGAAACTCGCCTGACCTGCTGTGCGGCAAAGCCGACGGCCTTGAGTTGGATCGAGTACAACAACGTGATCCCGGCCAACACGGGGCTCTGTTTCCTGCATGCGGAACTCAAGCGCTACAACCGGACGCTCATGGTGGACCGGGATGGCACGGTCTGGGACTTCCCGCACCAGCACCTGATGCACTACTCTGCCGCCCGTAAGATCCAGCCGTTGCGCTTCGCCCGTGGCGCCCTGGCTGGTTTCTTTGGCGAGCCCCTGAACCCGGTGGTGATCGTGGACGAAACGCCGCTGGAGCCCGATTGGAAGATTTGCGACATGTTCTTCGACCTCCACTGCGGAGCCCGTCCGTGCGAGACCGTCGCGCCGGGCACGGAGTACACTTGGCGCTACCGTATCGTCTACCTGGACGCGGCGGAGTCGGCGCCGTACGTCGAGAAGGCGCGCTGGATCCCGCTCACAGCCGAGGACTATCGCCGATATCACTATCCGTGCCTTTCGCTGGGCCGCAACGATTTCAGCAAGCACGTCAGGATTGACGAAGCGGACGACAGTTCCGGCTTCCGTCCTGACCCGCCGCTGCGCGTCTGGGACCGCCAGGCGGGACCGGAGGGCAAAGGCGCGCTTCGCATCGCGCACGACCTGCCGCGGGAAACGGTGTGGACGGCGGAGCCGCCCTCCCTCATTCCGGCCAGCCGCAAGTTGATGTTCCGAGCGTTGGCGCGGACGCTCGATGTCTCCGGCAAAGGCTTCTTCCTGCGAGTTCGCGTGTCCCGCTGGGTCTGGCATCCGGAGCCGCACACCGAATACCGCGAGATAGTCCAGACCGTTCCGCTGACGGGGACCACGGACTGGGTGCCAGTCGAGACCCCGGTGTTGACTTTCAAGGAGGACGATCCGGATGCCTGCGTCTGGATCGAGCTGGTCCTGGACGGCAGCGGGACCGGCTGGCTCACCGATCTGGGCGTGAACATGCAGGGGATCGAAGAGGAAGTCCCCGTCGCACCCAAAGCTCCCGTCCGCCCCGTCTTCACGCCGGCGTAGAAAATTCGGGACTATGTCCGGCGACCCGATCGAAGATGCGATGCGGGAACGGACTACTCGTTATCCCGAGTGTGCCATCCCCCGCCATCGCCATTCGGACGGGT
>JAQBFL010000206.1:0-5417 GCA_032123415.1 bacterium
CATAGCCCCGATGGCAACGGCCGCCGCGGACCGCTGGGTCACCTCCGCCGCGGCCTTGAGGCCGTAGGGATCATCCATGCCGGGCAGGCGCGGGGTCAGGTCGGCGTCCGGATATCCCGTGAGGTGGAGCCAGAAGACGAACGCCGCGAGCGCGGCGCCCAGGGCCACAATGAGCGAACCGATCAGTCGTTGGGTCATGCGTGATGCTTCCTCCACTCCTCGTTCGGGATGCGCGCGACACCGAACGCGCCGATCGCGAATACGACGGGATAGAGCGCCTCCGCGTACCATAGTTTGGCGAAGTACAGCCCGATGGGCGCGGGATGGAAAGTCCGCCCGCATTCCGTGCGGTCAAGGAGCCGGCGCAAAGCGGATGCCACCGCGCCGCGCACGGCCGGATCGTCGGTATCCGGCGCGAGCGCCTGAACGGCCATGGCGGTCTCTTCGATGGAGGAGGGGGCTCCGCGGTCGCCGCCCCATCCGCCGTCGGGGCCTTGCGCGTCGAGAAGCCAGCGGCGGCCGGCCGGGAGTGGGGCGGACGCGAGTCGGGCGAGCGCGGGCGGAAGGGAGTTGCGGGCCGTACGCAGGGCGGTCAGGACCTGGGCCGTGCCGTAGACAGGGTTCGCGAGCGTGGCGGAGAACTGGTTCCCGAACCACAGCGGAATCCACGAGCCGTCCGGCGCTTGGGACCGGGCGATGTAGCGCAAGGCGCGGGGCAGGGCGGCCATGGCGCGGCGGCGCAGGGGGTGAGGCAGGTCGTCGTCGAGCCACTCGGCGAAGGCGCGCACGGCGTGGGCCGTTATATCCGCACAGCTTCGATCGAAAGGCAGGCGTCCCCAACCGCGGCAGAACGTGGGTATCCCGCCGTCGGCGTTCTGCAGGCGCAGGAGCCAGGCAAGACCGCGCGCGGCGGCGGCGCGGGTGGCGGCGTCGGGCGGACCCAGACGGCGCAACGCAAGCAGCGCGCCCGCGGTGTCGTCGGCGTCGGGCATGCCGCCGGGAAGGTCGGTCCAGGCCCAGCCGCCGGCGCCGCCGAAGGTAAGCGGATGATCGTCCGCCATCTGCTGGCGCAGCAGCCATGCGCGGATCGCGGGCGGAGACGGAATGGGGCGTGCGGCGGCGTGCAGGGCATTGACCGCGAGAACCGTGACCCATGTGTCGAGGTTGGTGTCGATGGGCCAGCTTCCGTCCGGGCGGCGCGATGCAAGCAAGAAGCCGATCGCGCGCGCGACGATGGGCGAGCTGCCTTCCCCCGCGGCGACAAGAGCCATGGCGACGAAGCCCGTGAGGGGAATGGCCTCCTCGTATCCGCCGTTGGCCGGCTGCATGCGGGCCGCGATGCGCAGGCAGCGCCGGGTTGCCAGGTCGCGCAACCAGGCGGTCGCGGGGTTGCGGGATCGGGCGCGACGGTGGCGAACCAGCCCCATGGCGATCAGGGCCGGTAGCGCGTAGCTCACGACGCCGAGGCGCAGTACGCGGAAGAGAGCCGGCGGTGCAACGGCCAACTCAAAGGGCAGTTGAATGATGTGGCGCCAATCCGCCGGCGAGGAAAACGGCACGACGCCGGCCGGCGAAGGGGGGGGCAGCCGTCCGGCGAGGGCGGCCATGACGAGGATGGGCGTCGAGAATGTGCGGTCATTGCCGTAGTGTGCAACGACGGCGCGCACGATCAAGTCCGGGCTGGCATCGCCCGCGCGGCTGGCAACCCATTCCGCGGCGCGGCGCTCCGCGGCGCGGCATGCGCCGTGCCCACGGTCGGCGAGAGACAGGGCGGACCAGGCGAGGACGGTGGCCGAGATGTTGCTCGGGCTGTCGGCGGTGTCCCCCCATCCGCCGTCGGCGTTCGCGTGGCGCACCAGCCAGTCGAGGCCCTCGACTATCGCGCGACGGTGACCGGCCGCGTCGGCGAGGCCCAGGGCGAACACGGCCACGGCCGTGGACAGCGCACTCGTGGACAGGCTGCCACGCCAGTGGCCTTGGTCGGGGTCGAATGAGGCGTCAAGGGCGGCGCACGCGTGGGCCAACGCCTCAGTGCAGTCCCCCAAGCGGGTTGCGGGGCTATGGGTCTCCAGGGGGTCCGTCGCCTGACAGCCCCGCAGGCGGTCCGATTTCATTCTAGAGAGGCGCCCCCGTAAACGTCTGCTGCATAGGCTTTGTGAGAACGCGGACTACATGCATGACTTTCGCGCCGTGTTCGGGTTCCTGTATCACCCGCTTGTACCTGCAAAAGCTTGATGGGTCAAGGCCAATGCGATCGCTCTGGGCTCGAACACGCTGTGGAAGTGAGCGCGGCGCCCCGGCCCGTTGGCCGACGCGCACGGCCGGCTGTGGCGGCAAGTGGTGCGGGCGTCAGGGGGCGCCGCCGATAAGACGGGGCTCCTCGCGCTCGTGCTGGTTGCCGAATGGACCGCGCGACGAATGCTGAACCGGTTCTGAGTTCGGTCACGGCTCCCGCAGCAGCGCGCCGCGGGCGACGCGCGGATCGTCCAGCGGCGGCGGCGGCGACAGCGGATCGGCGGCGCCCTGCCGCCACCCGGCGATATAGGGCCGCAGCCCGTACCAGTTGCCTTCGTAGAGGAAGCGCAGGACGATGTAGAGGGCGTGAAGCCGGCCCGTGAGCCATCGATGCCGCTGGAATTTCCGGCTGAAAATCGCCTCACTGCGCCCGTACGTCCGCCAGAAATTAGGGTTCGGCGTTCCCGCGCCCGTCGTCCGCGAAATCTTGTGCCAGACCTGCGCCCCGGGCTCGTAGCGCACGCCGAATCCGGCAACGGCGGCCCGCAGGCAGAGATCATAGTCTTCGTAGAGGAAATGGTAGTCCGGATCGAGCAACCCCGCCGCCTGCACCATGCCGCGGCGCAGCGCGATGACGCAGAAGGTCGCGAACGCCATGTCCGCGGGCCGGTCGTACCGCCCGTCATCGGGAACCTTCGTCTTGCGCATGACGATCACCGGCGGGAACCGGCGGAACACCGAGCCAGCCGACCAGACCAGGCGCGGCTCGGCGTGGTAAAAGATCTTGGGCGCGATCAAGCCCGCGCGCGGATTGGCCTCGCCCGCGCGCACGAGCCTGGAAACCGCTTGCCGGTCGACAATCGTATCGTTGTTGAGGATGACAATGTATTCCGCGCCGTGGGCCACGGCATGCCGGATCCCCGCATTGAGTCCCCCCGCCACGCCGGCGTTGGGCTCCAGCCGCAGCACGCCGCAGCGCGTCTGGGCCACGACCTGGTCGCAGGCACTGCGCTCGCTGCCGTTGTCCACGTAGAGCAGCCGCAGTCCCGGCCAGTCTGCGGCTTCGAGGCTGTGCAGGCACTCGATGGAGTCCTCGGGATGATTGTACCCCAAGACCACCGCCCACACGCAAGGCGCCGTCGCGCCGCTGTCCGCTTTCCGTTCGCCGTTCATCCGCGCGCTCTCCCGCCACCGCGCGCCGCGCGCATCGCGCCGAGGCCCTTGACGAAGTCCCGGTATTCGAGCGCGAACCGCTCCCGCGTGTGATGCGCGCGCACCCAGGTCCACGCCGCCCGCGCCATGCCTTCCAGCCGCTCGGGCGGCCGCGCCGCCAGCGCCGACACGGCTTCGCGAATGTCCTCGACCGTGCACCGCGGCAACACGATGCCATACGCCTCGTCCACGTCCACGCTGGCCTCGCGGCTGACGACCGGAATCAGGCCGGCGTGCATGGCGGTCAGCACGCACCCGCCGCCGCCCTCGGAACAGGATGGGAAGACCATCCCCGCGCACGATTCGGCCAGGCGCCGGAACCGGTCGCCGGCCACGTCCACCCACCCTTCCGCGCGAATGTTCGGCCGGCCGACCAGCAACCCGCGGAAGGCCGCGCGAAAGGCCGGCTCGCGCTCGATGGGGCCGCAGACGATCAGCTCGAACGCCGGCATGCCGGCAAACGCCTCCAGCGCCAGGTCCAGCCCCTTGTGAACGAACCCCTCGCTGCCCAGCCAAAGGAATCGCCGCGCGCCGGCCTTGAAATCCCGTCGCTCCGGGAAGTCGTAGGCGAAGGCGTTCGACAGCCGCACGCGTCGAACCGGCTTGCCGGCAAAGGCGTACGTCTGCATGGTGAACTCGTTCCCCAGCACGCAGAGCACGTCCGCCGTCTCGGCCGCCCGGTTCTCCTCGACCAGCTTGAAGGGCTGCAACTCGATGCCGCTGCGCGCGCGCAGCTCGCCGAGCCGCCGCAACTGGTTGCCGTTGTGGACGCGGTGATGCGCCGTGTCCATGTGGGCGACTTTCAGGCACGAGCCCGGCAGGAGGGCCGCGTACCGATCGAAGTTCCGCCGCACGTCGACATACACATCGTAATCCAGCCGCGGCGGCGGACCGCGCCGCGTCCAGTGCACCGCGTCCACCGCGTACCCCTCGTCGCGAAACGCCTCCGCCATGGCGCGGGTCTCCCAGAAATGCGTGTGCGTGTGCGGGATGTCACCCGGCGAGCGCGCCAGCATGCCGTCGATGACGTAGGAGAGAAGCACCCGGCCGCGGGCGGTTCCGCCGGGCGAGAGGGTCGCCACGCGCTCGTCGACCCGCCGCGCGCGCCGCGCCGCGCGCGTAGCGATCCGCCACAGCCGCCGCCCTGCGCTCCACGCGGCCCCCTGCCTGTGCGGTCCCCACGCCATGTCACTTCCCAATCATGGCTTCATGCGGCACGGGCACGCGGTAATCCGCGGCCGTCGCGCGAATCTCATCGAGGATGGCCGGCTCGGGCGTGCGCGCGTACCGTCCGACCAGGTGATAGATTCTCTGCCGCGCCCACTCGCGCCGGATGTCCCGGTCCGCGGTGCGGGGCGCCGCGGCGAGATCTATGTCGAAAACCATGTCGCAGGCCGTTTCCCCGGCCTTGCCGACCGCCTGCATCACGATCCTCGCCCCGGCGTCCCGCGCGGTGCGGCCGAAAAGCACCAACGGCCGGTCGGCATACAGGTTGCAGGTCTGCACGGGGTAGATGTCGAACAGCTCAGGCTGCGCAAAGCGCAGGGTAATGTCGGCCAGAACCGGCTGTGCGAGCTCGCGGGACAGACTCTCGATCGCGTCGGGGATGTCCCAGCGCCCGTGCGCAATCACCCGCGTTTCGCCGCGGTTGGCGTAGCTGAGAATGTCCAGCAGGTAGGTGTTGGCCGTGCCGATCGTCGCCACGGTATAGACCGACACGGCGCCGTCGTTCAAGCGCGTGAACTCCCGTATGATCTCCGAGCTGCCCGTGACCCCCGCGGTCGCGAGCCCGTCCGTGATCACGATGGCTATCACCGGCCGCCCCGCGGTCCTCGGCAGCTCGCGGATGGTCTTCAGCGAGCTCAGGATGTCCGTGTTTCCTCCGGCGGAGAGGGACTCGACGAACGACTGCGCGGCTGCCACGTTGACCTCCGACCCCGCCGTCCACTGAGGAAAACAGAACCGGGGGC
>JAQBFL010000207.1:0-2908 GCA_032123415.1 bacterium
GAGATCATGTAGGCGAAATCGCTCTGCAGCATGTAGCACGAGCCCTCGGACCAGATCGGTGCCCACGGCGAATGGCCGCGGCCGGTCGCGCCGCTCAGCTCGTGAAGCTCCTTGAAGGCACGCAGCCAGAGGCGGGTGACATCGGCCGCCAAGCGCGCGACCTCCTCCGGAGCGTCGAGGACGTCGGTGAGCAGGTTGGCGGTCGTGCGCAGGGAGGCGAGGATGTCCAGGTTCCCGCCAATATCCGTGTAGCCCACGCACGCCTGCGCCTTCCAGCGTTCGGCCGCCACGCGCGTCAGCTCGCGGACGCGGAGCCACCAGGGGTTGGATTCGTCGAGAACCGGACGGATATCCGCAAGTTCGCGAGGGGTGTCGGGCTCGAACCAGACCGTATGATCGTCCACGCCGACGCGCGCGCCCAGAAAGCCGGCCATGATGCCGGGGCCGAAGTTCACCCACCATCTCGGGAAAGCGTCGCCGTACCAGCGGCCGCATTCCAGATGGGCGGCGTAGCGGTCGACAACTTCTTCCGCGGGCATCGAGGCGGGCAGTTGCGCCGTAAAGTGAGGGGCGTGCGGAAGTGAAACGCCGGCCGGAGGAGGCGATGAGCCCTCCAGCAGAACGAGCGGACGGTCCAGTTCGCCCGCCCACCAGGCCGCGTAGTCCCCGCGGATTCTGTCCCAGTCCGACTGTTCGAAAGCGATGTTCATGAAGGAATTCCCATGTTGCCGGTCGACACCGCCGCGCAAGACATGGCAAACCTTACACTGCCGCGGCGGCCGCTGTCCAGAGCAAGGTTGCCGCGCCCGTCCATTCTCATTATGGCCTCCCAGCCTGAGGTCGCGTACTGTCAAAACCAGCAGCACGCCTTCTTGTGCAATTCTCTTTCCTGTAGGGGGTTAGCAGTGTCTCTGCCTTCTCTCCCATGCTGCTGTGCATTTCGGTGGACGCGAACGGCGACGCGAATGGTGAACGCATAGGACAAATTCTACTCGTTATCCGTTCGCGTCGCCGTTCTCGTTGACCGACTCCCCGTAATGCGAACTGCTGTGTCGCGCCTTAACTGCCGCCGACGATCTCGCCCATCTTGAAAATTGGGAGGAACATACACATGACGATGCCGCCGATGATGACCCCGAGGAAGACCATCAGCAGCGGTTCGAGGAGCGACGTGAGGCCGGACAGCATGGTCTCGACTTCGTCGTCGAAGAAGTCGGCGATGTTGTCCATCATGTCGTCGACCTTGCCCGTCTTTTCGCCGGCCTGCAGCATGCGCACGAGAATGACAGGGAAGACGGTCTGGTTCTTCATACCCGAGGACAGCGGTTCGCCTTTCTCGACGAACTCCCGCGCGCCACGGATCACGGCCGAGGCTACGTTGTTGCCCGTGGCGCCGGAGACGATGTTCAACGCGTCGAGGATCGGTACGCCGCTGCGGATGAGCTGACCGAAGGTTCGGGCGAAGCGCGCGGACGCGACCTTGCGGTTCAACTCGCCGAAGACGGGGAGCTTCAGCGCCAGGCTATCCATGGCGTAGGCGCCCCTGGGAGATGCCTTCCACTTCTTGAAAGCGATGACCAGGCCCACAATGCAGAGCACCACGTAGACGCCGTACTTGCGCGCGCTGTTGCTGAGGTCGAGCAGAAACTGCGTGGGGGCGGGAAGTTTGGCGCCGAAGTCCTCGAACATCTCGCCGAAGACCGGAACGATGAAGAGGATCATCGCGGTCGCGATGCCTAGAGCGATGCACAGGACGATGGTCGGGTACATCATGGCGCTTTTCACCTTGCGTCGCAGCTTGGCGCTGGACTCGAGGAAGCCGGCGAGGCGTCCGATCGTCTCCGCCAACTGACCGCCGGTCTCGCCGCCGCGCACCATGTTACAGTACAAGTCGTCGAAGATCGAAGGGAATTGGCGCAGCGCTTCGGAAAGCGCGGAACCGTTCTCGATGTTGCGGGAGACCTGGCGGATGACCGGCTTGAAGCCGGGGTGGTCCGTCTGTTCTTCGAGAGTCTCCAGGCAGGTGACGATGGGCATGCCGGCGGACAGCATGGAGGCCAACTGCCGGGAGAAGGAGGGCAGTTGGTCGGTGACGATCTTGCGGGAGCTGGGGATACGCTGTTTGCGCGTTGGGCGCCGTTCGGCGAGTTGCGGGCGCTTGGCTGCCGCGGATTCCCGAGCGCCGGCGGACGGCGCTCCTCGGTTGGGCTTCATGATAGGACTCATTGACGCTTGTCTCCTTCGTTCGGCACGCTGTGTTCGGCAGGGCCATCGTCGCGGCGGGGAATCAGTCTCCGCCGGTGACCTCCAACGTTGCCTCGAGGCTGGTGATGCCGTCCCGCACGCGCGTCAGGCCGGCGTCCTTCAGCGAGATCATCCCATTCTCTCGTGCGATCTGGCGCAGCTCCGACGTGTTCTTGCCCTGCAGGATCGCCTCACGAATGACCTCGTTGACCAGCAGGACCTCCATGATGGCGCCGCGGCCCTTGTAGCCGGCATTGCATCGTGGGCACCCGCCGGCGGTAAACACCTTGACGCCATCGAAGTAATCGGCGGGTATATGGTTGGTTTGCAGGATGGTCGGGGAGATGGTGGCCGGTTTCTTGCAGGAGGCGCAGAGCTTGCGGAAAAGGCGCTGGGCCTGCGCCACCACGAGAGACGAGCCCAGCATGAACGGTTCCACGCCCATATCGACCAACCGCGTCACGGCGCCCGGCGCGTCGTTCGTGTGGAGCGTGCTCATGACCAGATGGCCCGTCAGGGCGGCCTTGACCGCTATCTGGGCCGTCTCCTTGTCGCGAATCTCGCCCACGAGCACAATGTCCGGGTCCTGCCGGAGGATGGATCGCAGCGCCGTGGAGAAAGACAGGCCGATGGACTCGTTAATCTGCACCTGGTTGATCCCGCG
>JAQBFL010000208.1:0-2753 GCA_032123415.1 bacterium
CGGAGGCCCCATCAACACGCGCACACCCAACGGGGTCGGGGGGGCGGGGGTCGCGGGCTAACGGAGCGCGGGGGGGGCGGGGCGGGCCTGGGCCACGGACTTCACGTGGGACGGCAATGGCGACTCGAACAACAGCGGCGACTGGAGTTCGCCGAACAACTGGAATCTAGACTCGAGCTATCCCCAGACGGCGGCCGATAACGCCACGATTCCCGGGCCAACCATCGTCCGTAACATTAGCGTCGATGTGGACGCCCATGTCAGCAAACTCACGTGGCCAGGCGGGCCCTCCACGACGTTGGACACCATCACGCTAAACGCGGATCTGGTGGTGGACGACATGGCCTCCAGTAGATTCGTGAACCTTAACATCAACGGGAACACCCTATTTGTGGACTATGCGGCCAACTATGACAAGTTTCCCCGCTGTAGTGGCAGCGGCTTGATCGTGAAGCAGGGCACCAACACGTTTTACATGGGAGACGATTGGCCGCATACTTTCACGGGAGAGTGGGTCGTCAGCAACGGTACGTTGAAAGCTATTAACTATTTAGCCGCTTGGCCCGACTGCCCCAATGTCACCGTGGCCAGCGACGCGGGGGTGAGTGGGACCGTCGAGTTGAACTGCGGAAGCACCGCCGATCGCCTGCCGCTGAGATTCACGATTGCCGGACCGGGCTACAGCAACCAGGGCGCCCTGCGCTTTACACAGTCTTTCCCGCAGTCGGCCGGGCAGCCCACGTTTGCAAGGCCTATCACCGTCCAGGCGGACGCGACGTGCTACATCGGGTCAGGCCTGACCGTTGAGCATACCGGCGCCCTCGACGGCAGTGGTACGCTGACGCTGTTCGGCGGTGGGACGTACGACATGAACAACGTGTGGACAGGGACGGTGAGCGGCGCGACCTGCAACGGGATCGTGGCCGCGGCCGGCACGGTCGACATCGCGGGATGCACGCTGTCGCTCGCCGGACTGGAAGGGGTTTCGGGTAGACGTGAATATGTGCTGGTGGATTACGCCAGTGCGAACGGATACCTGGTGGGAACCAACTTCGCGGCCGTCAACGGGCTGACGGGCGACTGGCTGATCGACTACGACGGGACCGATGCCCATCCAAACGCCGTCGTACTGCTGCGGCCGCCGATGCGGGGCAGCGTGCTGATCGTGCGGTGAGGCGGCGGGCGGAGCGGCGCTGCTTTGCCCCCCCCCCCTTCTCTCTCTCTCTCTCTCTCGTGTGGTAATAGTATCAACGGAACACAATGCGCCGCAACATGATACAACTATTGACCCTATTGACGAAACTTTTAAAACAATCGGTGTGGGTGGGTTGACAAGGGTTGACAAGCGCCCCGCAATGTGCGAGACTCACAGTGTTTTAGGTCGAGGCTCTCGGTTGTTCGTGTGGAGTTCGGTAAAGATTGGGAGACGGGTCATGAGTCGTATCACTCGCACAGCAGGTCGGTTCCTTTGTTTTCTCATGCTCGCGGGATCGCTAATCACGGGCGGTACGGCACGGGCGGCGTCGTATTCCTGGGACGGAAACGGCAGCGCGGATAACAGCGGCAACTGGTCGGACATCGCGAACTGGAACCCCGAGGTCGCCGGGCAGCCCGATACGGGCGACGATGTGACGCTTCCCGATGTGACCATGGGAATGCGTACCGTCACGCTGGACACGAACCGCAACTTCCGCACGTTGACGATCAACCAGACGATGGCCGGCGTCACCAACAGGCTTCTGTTCAGCGCCAATCTCACTTCGGATTTCAATAGCAACCTGCTGCCGACGCTCAATGCGTCGGCCGGCGCGATCGTGATCGATAAGGGCAGTTACAACTTCTTGTTCACGTCGGGCGGCAGCCCCCGGAACTGGATCCTCGGCCCGAACGTCATCCTGAACTCCTCGGGCGGAGTTGTGCAGGACGGTTGGCAGGGCAACGTGCCCAGCGTGACCCTCCAGGGCACCGCCAACTTCAGCAGCGCCGTCACCCAGATGGGCGATGGCAACTTGTTCACGGTCGATACCACGGGCGTGCTGAATCTCACCAGCGGCGGCGGGGCGAGCGTGGGGAATACCGGCACCCTTGCCGTCAATGGAACGATCAACGGCAATAACACGGGCTCGCTGCGAGCGAGAACCCTGATCCTGGACGCGGGCAGCGCCATGCCCACAACCCCGCCCACCATCTACGCCACCGCCCTGCAGATCAAGAGCGCCACCCCCGCGAACTTCGACATGTCAGCCATGACACTGAGACGAGTCTACGACCCGGGGACCGGCGCTGAATACGAGGCGGCCAGCAGCGGCAGTGGCACCAACTTCAAAATCGGCAGTATTGTTTTACAAAACAACGGTGGCACCCTCAACGCCGCCCGCTACCGGATCGTGAACAACTTCGACAACTCCGGAGCCCAGGCCAGCGAGTATTTCCTGGTCGGTACGTTCAATGCGAGCGGTGCGTGGCAGGAGGAGTTCGACCTCAACGGACAGCGACTGGTGATCGACGGCGGCGTGGCCAACTTCACCGGCGGCGACTTCCGCCTCAGCAACCGTTCCGCCGGCCACGGGGTCATGGAGTTCCGCACCGCTGGCGGCAGTTTGAACCTGAACGCCCGGGTGGGTCTCTCCAACGGCGGCATCCTTGAGATCATCGGCCCTGCCACGATATCGAACTTCGGCCTGTCGGACATGGGCACATCCGTCGGCAACAATGGCGGCACCTTCAAGTTCAACGGCAATATCAGCAACCGA
>JAQBFL010000209.1:0-8325 GCA_032123415.1 bacterium
GATCAGCGCGCGGCTCGGGGACTTCGGCCGGCGCGGACTGGCCAAGCGGCCCGAGCAGACGCTCGCTGAGCTCTACAACGAACGCCGGACGTTGTACGAACGGTATGCCGATGTTCGGATTGCCCGCGGCGACCTCGGGCACGACGACTTGTGCCGTGTTATCGCGGAGCGCTTGCTTTCGGCGCCCGCCGTCGGCATAATGACCGGTCCACAAGTAGGAGACGCTCATAAAGGAGACTGTGGATTTCGGCGGCAAGGCGGCGCGGACAGGCGTGGGACCACTCTGGAAGATCAATGACGTCAGATTTCTGGCACTATCTCGCGAGCCCGCAGGTCACCGAGGCTCTTCCCCGCTCCAATGCCCGCCGCAACGCCTGGGTGTCCGTCGAGGGTCGCGAGCCATGGTCCGCCACCGGCGTGAGCGCCGCCGCGCTGGCCGGCCGCTGGGAATCGAAGGAAGAGTCGTAGGTCGAGGCGGTGCTGGTGAATCGGTAGGAGAGATTTCGTGGTTCAGATGAGAGGTGAGATGAAACATCGACCGGTGGCATTGATTATTCGCGACGGGTGGGGACTGAACGAGCGGGCGGAAGGCAACGCCGTGATGGCGGCGCACACGCCCAACGTGGACGGGTTCAAGCAGTCCTATCCGTGGACGACGCTGGACTGCTCGGGCGAGGCGGTCGGGTTGCCGGAGGGCTACCAGGGGTCGAGCGAGGTCGGCCACCTCAACATGGGCGCGGGCCGCGTCGTGATCCAGGAACTCAAGCGCATCGACGACGGCCTGAGCGCCGGGGTGTTTTTCGACGCGCCCGCGTGGAAGCGGCTGGCGGCGGCGTGGAAGGCCGGCGGCGGACGGTTGCACCTGCTGGGGTTGCTGCAGGACGAGGGCGTCCACGCGCATCAGGAGCACCTGTTCAAGATCATGGCCCGTGCGCGGCGGGAGAACCCGGCCGGAGAAATCGTTCTGCACCCCTTTCTCGACGGACGCGATACGCCGCCGCACAGTTGTCGCGAGTACCTGGCCCGGCTGCTGCGTGTCATGGACGAAGTGGGCGGCTGCCGCATCGGCACGATGATGGGGCGCTACTACGCCATGGACCGCTCGCAGAACTGGGTGTTGACCGGCCGCGCTTTCGACTGCATCGTCTCGGCCGAGGGGCGACCGGCGACGGATGTGCTGGCGGCGGTACAGGCGTCCTACAAGCAGGACCGGACGCCGGACAACGTCGAGATGTTCGACGAGTATATCCCGCCGCATGTCATCGGAGCCTATGACGGCGTGCGCGACGGCGACGTCGTGCTGCACACGAACTACCGGCAGGATCGTGCCATCCAGTTGTCCCAGGCCTTCGTCGACACGGGCTATCCGGGCAAACTGAAGCGCCGTCCGAGCGTGACCTACGTGGGGCTGACACGGTACTGGAATGCGTTTGACTCCTACATCATAGGGCCGATGGATGAGGCCGGCGGCATGGAGAACCTCCTGGGCGAAGTCATTGCGAAGGCCGGACTGCGCCAGTTGCGGATCGCGGAGACCCAGAAGTTCCGACATGTCACGAGCTTCTTCAACGGCAAGTCCACGAAGCCCTACCCGGGTGAAGACCAAGTGGACGTTCCCGGCCGTTTTGACCCGGCGACGTTCGCGAGCCATCCCGAGATGGATGCGTACAACGTTACGGATGCGTTGCTGAAGCGACTTGAGGGCAACCCGTACGCCTTCATCGCCGTGAACTACGCCAACGGCGACATGGTGGGGCACACGGGCGATTTCGAGGCCGCGCGCCAAGCGATCTCGATCGTGGACGAATGCGTGGGCAAGGTGGTCCGGCGGCTGCTGGAGCTTGACGCACATGTTCTCGTGACGGCGGATCACGGCAACGCGGAGATGATGATCGACTACGAGACCGGCATGACCAAGACCAGCCACACGCTGTGCCCCGTGGAGCTGATTTACGTGGCGCGGGATGCGAAGGGCAGGAAGATTGCCGCACGTGGCAAACTGTCCGACATCGGCCCCACGGTGCTGAATCTCTTGGGCATCCCCGTTCCCGTCGAAATGACCGCGGATAGCCTGGTGAAGTCTCTGGGATAGGGGCGACACGCATCAGAACCGCTGTGCCGCCTCTTCCTCCCGCAAGGGGCGGTGATGCTCTTTAGCCTCCCGCCCGAGAACTGACGGCGTGGAGCCGTTACTCTGCTGCTCAAACGGCCTTGTTTGCCGTATCTGGAGGGTCGCGGGCCTCCGCGACCGCGCGATATGGAGGCCACGGTGAGTGCCAAAGTGAGAACAGCAGCAGGGTGTTGACGCGCGAGGGGGGATCGGATATTGGTTATTTGATGAAGGCGCGTGTACTGGTCGTCAAGCTCAGCTCGTTGGGAGACATCCTGCATGCCCTCCCCGTCGTCCACTGCCTGAGGCTCGGCCTGGATGCCCGGATTGACTGGGTGACCCAGACGGAGTACACGGGGCTGGTGGCCGCGTTTCCCGACGTGGAGCGCGCCATCGGGTTTCCGCGCCGCGGGTCGTTGACCGACCTGGGCGCCTTTGCCCGCGAACTGCGAACCGCGCGCTATGATTTGGCTATCGACTTGCAGGGCTTGCTCAAGAGCGCCTTCGTCACCCGGCTGGCCCGCGCCCGGCACCGCATCGGTCCTTCCTACCACCGGGAGGGCTCTCGGCTGTTCTACCACGAGGTTGCCGGCCCGGCCAACCGCTCGCGCCACGCCCTCGAACAGGCCTTCGATGTGGTCGCGCACCTCAGCCTGCCGCGCTGCGAGACTGTCTTTCCGATCTCCCTGTCCGTTCCCCCCATGGCGGGGCCGCGCCCCTGGATTGCGCTGGCACCGTTCTCGCGCTGGCAGTCCAAGAACTGGCCGCTTGACCGCTTCGACGAACTGGCGCGGCGGCTGTGGCGCGCGCGCGGCGGCACGCTGTTCCTCGTCGGCGCGCCCGATGACGCGGCCGCCTGCGAAAAACTCCGCGGCCTGGTCGGCGAGCACGCCGTGAACATGGCCGGGCGGACGAACCTCGTCGAGCTGGCGGGGTTGCTGTCGGCCGTCGACCTCCTGGTCTCGAACGACTCCGGGCCCATGCACCTGGCGGCGGCGGTCGGGACGCCGGTGCTGGCCCTGTTCGGGCCGACCGACCCCGGGCTGACCGGCCCGTGGGGCGCGCGCAACCGCGTGCTGACCGCGCCCGTGGCCTGCCGCCCGTGCCGCCGCCGCGCGTGCGGCGGCCCGCACGGCTGCATGCGCGACCTCGCCGTCGAGACCGTCGAGCAAGCCGCGCTGGACATGCTCGGCGCCTGAAACAGATTCGGTCAACAGCGTCCCTGACCCCCACCGAACGCACGGGTTGGCAGAGATGAGAGAGAAATGGACGACCGAAGGAAATCGTGATCCGTAATCGTCGCCCGTAATCGTCCACCGGTAAGCGGGAAGGATCGGTGGACGACTACGGAGGACGATAGAGCAGGCGCGAACCAGGTGCGTCCCTCCCGCCCCAGACAGCAGGCTCGTAGCGCCTGCTGTACAGTGAAATCCAGCAGAAGGTACAGCGGGTGCTACGAACCCGCTGCAGTCGCTGGCCCACCTGTTCCGCTGCGCTACACCCCCAGGCGGTTGCGGCGCAGCAGCTCGCCCGTGGTCGGCGATGTCGTGACCGTGTGCCCCTTGAGCGGCACGATCTGCTGGTGAATCGCGTCGAGAATCCACTCCGGCTGCGGGAAGAAGCTGGTCTCCATTTCCGCGGACGGGGTGATCCAGTTGCGCGAGCCGAGCACCACGGGCGGCGCATCCAGCGCGTCGAAGGCCATTTGCGTGAGATTCGCCGCGATGGTGTGCAGCACGGAGCCGCGCTCGCAGGCGTCCGAGGCCAGCAGCACGCGGCCGGTCTTGCGCACGGAGGCGATCAGCGGCTCGTAATCGAGCGGGTTCAGGCAGCGGCAATCCCAGATGTCCGCCGACAGACCATACGTGTCGCGCAGGATGTCCGCCGCTTCGATCGCGCGGTACAGCGTGGCGCCCACGGTGATCAGCGTGATGTCGCTGCCCTCGCGTCGGCGCGCGGGCGGTCCCAATGGGACTTCGTAATACGCTTCCGGCACTTCCTTTTCGAACATCTCGCCGATGTCGTAGACCCGCTGGCTTTCGAAAAAGACCACGGGATCGCTGCCGCGCAACGCGGTGTTGAGCATGCCCTTGGCGTCATACGGCGTGGACGGGAAGCACACCTTCAGCCCCGGGATGTGGTTGACCAGCGCCGTCCAGTCCTGCGAGTGCTGGGCGCCGTACTTGGCGCCGACGGAGACGCGCAGCACGAGGGGCATCTCCAGCAGGCCGGCGGACATGCTCTGCCACTTGGCCATCTGGTTGAAGATCTCGTCCCCGGCGCGGCCCATGAAGTCGCAGTACATCAGCTCGACCAACGCGCGCCCGCCTTCGAGGGCGTACCCCACGCCGGTGCCGACGATGGCGCCCTCGGAGATCGGCGAGTTGAAGAGGCGGTGATACGGCAGCGCTTCCGTCAGACCGCGGTAGCAGGCGAAGGCGCCGCCCCAGTCGCGGTTCTCCTCGCCATAGGCCACCATGGTGGGGTCGGCCTTGAAGCGGTGCAGAACCGCCTCGAAGATCGCGTCGCGGTACTGGTACATCTGGTTTTTGGAGACGGGCTTGCCGTCGACCGTGGCGCTGCGCACGCGGCGCTTCAACGCGCTCACGCGCGGGTTGTCGTCCCCGGCGTTCAGCAGCTCGGGCTCGCGCTCGTCGTAGCGGTCGCGCACGCGGTTGGAGAACATAACCTTCTCGATCAACCCCGGCTCGGGGCGCGGCGAGAACTTCAGGTCCGCGGCCAGTTCGCACACGCGCCGGATCAGGTCCGTCGTGCGGCCGCGAATGCCTTCCACGTCGGTCGCGGAGAGGACCTTCGCGGCGACGAGTTCCTGGCTGAACCACGCGATCGAGTCCTGCTTCATCCACAGGTCGACTTCATCCTTGTCGCGGTACGAGGAGGCGTCGGACGGGGAGTGGCCCGAGTAGCGATAGGTCAGCGTGTCCAGCAGCACGGGGCCGTCGCCCTTCTCGATGACCTTGCGCTTGCGCTTGATGGCATCCGCCACGGCCAGCGGGTTGTAGCCGTCGATCCGCTCGGCGTGCATCGACTCGGGGTTGACGCCGGCGCCCATGCGCGCGAGCACATCGTAGCCCATCGTCTCGCCGGAGGTCTGTCCGCCCATGCCGTAGAAGTTGTTCATGAAGTTGAACACGATCGGCAGGCCGCCGCGGTGCTTCGGGTCCCACAACCGCTTGAACTGGCCCATGGCGCTGAAGTTCATCGCCTCCCACACGGGGCCGCAGCCCATCGAGGCGTCGCCGATGTTGGCGATGATCAGGCCGGGCTTGCGGTTGATCTTCTTGAACAGCGCCGCTCCGGCGGCGATGTCGGCCGAGCCGCCCACGATGGCGTTGTTCGGGTAGATGCCGAAGGGCGGAAAGAAGGCGTGCATCGAGCCGCCGAGTCCGCGGTTGAAGCCGGTGGCGCGGCCGAAGACTTCGGCCAGAGCCCCGTAGGCGAGGAAGTGGATGGCCTGTTCCCTGACGCTCGCGGTCTTGATGTTGGCCTCGACCACCCGCAGGCAGTCCCCGTCGAGGAAGCCGCGCATGATCTCAAGCATCGCCGTGTCGTCGAGCTTGCGGATGGCCGAAAGCCCCTTGGCCAGGATCTCGCCGTGCGAGCGGTGCGAGCCGTAGATGTGGTCGTCCACGGTGAGGTGGAAGGCCTGGCCGACGGAGGAGGCCTCCTGGCCCATGGACAGGTGCGCCGGGCCCTTGTGATCGTAGACCACGCCCTTGTAGGAGCCGGCGGTCTTGATGTCGTTGAGCATCGTTTCGAATTCGCGGATCAGGATCATGTCTTCGAGCATGCCCACCAGCGCGGGCTTGCCAAGGCTCTTCGCCTCCTGGGCGACCGTGCGGTCATAGCTGTTCAACAGCACTTCGGCAAACAGCGCCTTGCCGGGTTGTCTTTCCTTCGACGGGTCCACAATCAATGTCTTTGGCATGGTCTTTCCTTATACTCCTCAGAAACGTTCAACACTCAACACACAACACTCAATGTCCGGCGGCCAGTACCGTGTCGCGAATCAGCTCGCAGACCGTTGGGTGCGGGAACACAATCTCCTCGATCTCCTTGACGCGCATCTCCATCTCGATCATGGCCGCGGCGCCGAAGATGGACTCCGAGCACGCGCCGCCGATCATGTGTACGCCCAGCAGCACCTCCGTGCGGGCGTCCACCACGACCTTCACCAGGCCGCGTCCGCCCTCGTTCTCCGCCAGGAAGCGCCCCGAGGCGGACATCGGCATCTTGGCGGCACGCACCGCGCGCCCCTGCGCCGCGGCCTGCGCCTCGGTCAAACCGACCGTGGCGACCTCGGGCAGCGTGTAGACGACGCCCGGCACGGCGTGGTGACGCATGGTGTCCGCGCGCCCGGCAATGTTATGCACCACAACCTCGCCCATACGCGAGGCGGCGTGGGCCAGCCACTGCCGCCCCGTGACGTCGCCCGCGGCCCATACGCCCGGCACGTTCGTGGCGCAGCGGTCGTCCACGCGCACGCCGCGGCGGTCGAAGTCCACGCCGGCCTCCTCCAGGCCGATCCCCTGGACGTTGCAGACGCGACCCGTCGCGACGAGGACATGCCCCGCCTCGGCCTTGGCCGTCTTGCCGTTCAGGCTGAACTCGACGCCATCGGCGAGGATCCGTTCGACCCGCGCCCCGAGGTGGAACGTCACACCCTTGGCGGTCAGTTCCTGCCTGAGCATGCGCGCGACTTCCTCGTCCACGGACGGGCAGATCTCGGGCAGCATTTCGATGACCGTGACCGGCACGCCGACGGCCGCGAAGAAGCAGGCGAACTCGCACCCGATCACGCCGGCGCCGACAATGACGATGCGCTCGGGCAGCGTCTCGATGTCGAGGATGCGCGTCGAATCGTAGACGCAGGCGTTGTCGATGCCCGGAATGGGCGGGCGGGCGGGGGAGGAGCCGGTCGCGATGAGGATGTTCGCGCCCTCGAACTCGCGGCCGTCCACGGCGATGCGGTTGCGTCCCACCAGGCGGCCCTCGCCCGCGACGACCTCCACCTTGCCGCGTTTCATCATGCCGGCCACGCCCTTGCGCAGCGTCTCGACCACCTTGCGCTTGCGCTCCATGGCGGGCGCGAGGCTGAACTTCGCCTCCCCTACGGTCACGCCATAGGCCGCGCCGTGCGTGGCATAGTGGAACACTTTCGCCGATTGCAGCAGCGTCTTGCTCGGGATGCAGCCCCGGTTGAGGCATACGCCGCCGAGTTGATCCTTCTCCACCAGCAGCACGCGCAGGCCGCGCTCGCCGGCGCGTTCCGCGGCCACGTATCCGGCCGGGCCGCCTCCAAGTATCATCAGATCGTATGTCATGAGGATTTCTCCGTTAGGCGGACAGCAACAGCTCGAACCGCTCCAGCGCTTCCGAAAGCGCCTGAAGGAAGCGCGCGCCCGGCGCGCCATCCACCGCCTGGTGGTCCACGGTGAGGCTCAACGCAATGCACTGCACGTGTGCCACGGCGCCGCCGCGCATGACCGGGCGAAGCTGGGTTCCGCCGATCCCGAGGATGGCAACTTCCGGCGCGTTGAGGATCGGGGTGAAGGTCTCGATACCCAACATGCCCATGTTGGTGATCGTGAACGTGCCGCCCGTCAGCGTGTCCGGATTGATGTTGCCCTGCCGCGCGGCGTCGGCCAGCGGCTTGACGGCGCGCGACATGCCGGTGAGCGAGAGGCGGTCGGCCTCGCGGACGACCGGCACCATGAGCCCGCGCGGCGTCTCCATGGCCACGCCGAGGTTGACGCGCGGGAACCGCAGGATGCGGTCGCCCAGGAAGTGCGCGTTCAGCTCCGGGAACCGCGACAGCGTGCGCACGGTCGCGAAGGCGATCATGTCGTTGATCGTGATGTTCGGCAGCCCCATGGATTCTCCGCCGGCCTTGATCTTGGCGCGGTACTCCAGGATGGCCGTGGCGTCGAACACACGCGAGAGCGTCAGTTGCGCCGTACCGGCCAGCGACTTGCGCATGCGGTCGGCGATGATGCGGCGGATGCCGCTGAGCGGCAGCTCGACGGTGGCTTCGGACGCCGTGGGTGCGGGCGCCGGCGGGGTGGGGGAAGGCGCCGCGGCCGGGCGGCCGAGGTCCTTCGTCGTCACCATGCCTCCCGGACCGCTGCCGGCCGCGGGAACCGCAGCGTGCGAGGCGGAGGCCGCGGCGCGGGCCGCGGGGCTCACGCGCGGCA
>JAQBFL010000210.1:0-2965 GCA_032123415.1 bacterium
GTCCCTTCCCGCTGCGTCAGAACGCCGGCCAGGGCGCCTTCACGGACCATCGTCTTCAGTTCGTCCCGGGTAACGAACGGATCCGACTTGGAATACGCGCTCGACTGCTCGGGCAGGAATAGACGCGTCAGGGATAACACCGCCACCGATAACGGATGCAGAACCTTCTCCGCCGCCAGCAGAAACCCCGCGAACGGCGAGCAACGGTCTATCGGGCGGCTGTGAAACCATGCCTTGGGCAGATACTCGCAGAACGTCAGCAACACCA
Source organism: bacterium (assembly GCA_032123415.1). Classification (GTDB taxonomy): domain Bacteria; phylum Verrucomicrobiota; class Kiritimatiellia; order UBA8416; family JADHWI01; genus JAQBFL01. Next base: position 269 of record JAQBFL010000210.1, read on the forward strand.
CGGCCACGACGAATGAAGTCGCCGCTTCGCCCCCCGGCCCGAAATACCGCAAAGACAGACTGGCTGCCGTCGTCGATGTGATGACGACGCAAATGTTGGTTCCCAACAGCGTCGTTCCCAGAAGGCGGTCGGTATTCTCCAGGTAGCCCGTCAGGATCCGCGCCGGGTGCCTGCCTTTCTTCACCGCATGCAGCAGCCGCATGCGGTGAATCGATATGACACCGGTTTCCAACCCCGAGAACAGAGATTCCATTCCCATGCACACCAGGATGAGGAGGAGCTGCAGTGCGGTCATGCCTCCCCTTCCTCGCCTGGCGGACTTGCGAGAATTTTCTGCAACATCACCAGCGCGATACGCTGACGGCGTACCCGCTGGACCTGAACCCGGCACCCCTGGGCTTCAACCGTATCCCCGGCGCGTGGAATGCGCCCGGCTTGAGCCATCACCCATCCGGCGATGCGGTCGACATCTTCGGCTTCCAGTTCAAGGTCCAACTCGTAGTTCACGTCCTCCAGACTGGCCGCCCCATCGACCAGCCACCGGTTCTCTCCCACGAGGTTGATGGACAGCGGAGCTTCCTTGTGTTCGTTCTCGACGTCCTCGAGAATCTCCTCGAGTATGTCGCCGCGCGTGATCAGTCCGGCGGTCCCGCCGAACTCGTCCGCCACGATTGCGACGCGCCGGTTCTCCTGCTGAAACGTGATCAGAAGCGAGTCCAGAGGCGCGGTTTCCGGCACATGGAAGACGGGCAGCGAAGCGGCCGCCAGGTTCCGCGGTTCGGCAAGCAGATACTTCAGCACATCCAGAAATCCCTCCACGTGGTCCAGAGAATCGCGATACAGGGGCAAGTATCGGAACGTCACACCGCGGGCGATGCGCTCCTGCTTCTCGGCCGGCAAGTCCAGGTCGATCCCCGTCAGGTCCACGCGCGGGGTCATCACATCGCTGGCCCGTGTTTCAGCCATGCTCAGGATGCCGTCGACCATCGTGCGCTCTTCCTCGTCGATGACGCCCTTCTCCTCACCGGCTTCGACGGCGGAGAGGATCTCGTCCTCGGTCAACACCCGGCCGATAGGATTCAGCTTACCATCGAAGCCGGATACGACAAACTCCATCATCGCCCGTAACGGCCACAGCAGACGGGTCAGCCAGCGCAACACAGGCGCATACAGCACGGCCAGTGTCGGCGCGTGCATGAAAGCGACCCGCTTGGGCGCCACTTCGCCCACGATCAACAACAGCAGTGTCATGACCGCAACGGAAACCACTTCGGCATAGGCGGGCGTCACGTGGCGAAACACGACGTATCCAAGCCCCGCCGCCGCCACGTTGACCAGTGTGTTGCCGATGAGAATCGTCGAAAGCAGGCGCGTCGGCGCCTTGAGCATTTCCTCGACGAGTCCGGACGCAACCGGACGCAACCGGCGCAGGTTCCGGATCTGGATGGGGTTGAGCGAGAAGAAGGAGGTCTCGGCGCTGGAGAAGAACGCCGAGCAGGCCAGCAGCACTGCCACGCCCATGCACTCAATCCAGGGGAAGCCGCTCATGATCTCCCGATGCCGTAAGGGTCGTGACCTCGTTGACGCGCAGCCTGGTGCGGTGTTGGACGGGGTAGCTCTGAATCTCGATGTCCTTGATCATCCATCGGTCATCGATCTTGCGGAAACTCTTGACCCATAACGATCGAACCAGACCGCCCCCGGTATCGTACCCTTCCGCCTGCAGCAGGATCCGCGCCTCCTCGTCCACCCACACGCGCACCCGCGCATACGGACGACCGCTCATCTCGGCCGGCGCGGGCACGTCGAGCACGACCGCCGGACGGCCCCGTATCGATTCGCTCCCGGCCACGGCCCCCCCCTTCCACCACAGGAACGCGAGCGTCAGGTCGGTCCAGGTCATGTCGGTCTCGCGGATCGCCTCCGCGGCGTCATGCAGTTCGGCCACCACGGGCGGTTCGCCGACGATGTGTTCGTAGGTTGGATCGGCCGGCGGCGGCGGCCGCGTCACAAGCAGTTGCTCGACAAAGCCGCCGTTCATGTCGCGGATAATGTAGCGTGCCGTGGCGGGCGCCGCCCCCCAGGCCAGATGCATCTCGAACAACCAGTCCGCCACCGGCAACCCACGGGGTCTTCTGACGTGCAAGACTCCCTTGAGAACGATCGGATCGCGCGGCAGGCGGCTGACAACGTCCGCCAGCCATGCGTCCGCCGTTTCTCCGGGAACGGTCGTGGATGGCTCGCCTTGACCTCGCGCCACGGTGCAGACCGTCAGACACACCGCGACAACCAGGCACGCTCGGCGCAGACGGTCCCTACTCCGCATCGCCCGTCTCACAGGGGCCTGCGGCAACCGATGCCTGGATGACGTGGTCGAGCGCCTCCCGCAGCAGATCCAGCCCCGTGGCTGGAATGATGATGGCGTCTCGTCTTCCTCCGACATCCTCGGTTACTTTCAAAAACCGACCGCGCGGATTCTCCTTCAGTTCGAAGGAGATCGTCTTCCGCTCGACCTTGACTTGCTCGCTGTATATATCTTTTTCCACGGCCAGCCTCCCTTGCCGTGCGCCATGCACCACGCACCACGTTTTCAGAGGCCCCGTCGCCATCCTCAGGTCTAAACTAGAAACCATATCATAGCACAAGAAAGAGGTAAGTCAAACCCTGGAAACTGGGTATCCCCTTTACTCTAGCGAG
>JAQBFL010000211.1:0-9035 GCA_032123415.1 bacterium
CCGCTACAACCTTCGAGCCAGAACCCTCATGCTTGGTTCCGGATCCTTGCGCGAACGCGGCTCCTGTCGAGAGCGCCAATCCCGTCGCCACCAGTCCACATAGTAACGTCTTCATTCTGTGTTCCTTTCGTTGTCTTCGTATCGATCGTTCCACTGTTCACCACTCACTGTTCGCCGCCTATACCGCCTCCCTTCCAATTCCGCCTCATGGCGGTCCGTGCTTCACTTCAACCATCAACCATCACACTTCAAACTTGCACCCCCATCCTCTATCGCTTATCCACCCTCGCCATTCGTTGCCGCAACCGCAGGCCACGAATCGCGAAAGCCATGCGATCGAGGGTTGGGCTCAACAGATTGACGGCCAGAACGGCCGGCACGACGCCCTCGGGCAGGTAGCCGTGCTTGCGGATCGCAGCATTGAGCATGCCCGCCAGCAGTCCCGCAACCAAGCGACCGGCTTTCGAGCCGGGCAGGGTGCGCGGGTCGCTGACAATGAATACGGCGGTAAACAGGATCGAGCCGCCCAGCAGGTGAAAACCGATCGGCAGCCCCAGCAAGGGACAGAGCATCGCGAACCCGGCGCAGAACGCGAGGCCCGGCCGCCAGTCGAGAATGCCGCCGCCGTACAGAACGGCGCCGCACAGCAGCGTCAGGAGCGGAAGCACTTCGCCAGGCGCTCCCGGAACCAGTGCGTAGATGCCTTCCCAGTCGCCGTGAATGCTGCCCATCAAAATCCGTCGCGGCGAATAGATCTCGCCTTCCGCGGCATAGAGGCCCAGGGGTGTCGCCGAACTAAGCGCGTCAATCTGCGTGCCCGGCGCGAGCCATATCTGGATGGAGTTGGAAAATGCAATCATCATGAACAGTCGCCCGAGCAACATCGGGTTGAGCCGTAGCGCGGTCGAATCGACCATGCGTTTCCCCAGCCAGACGGCCACCCAACTGCCTGTGCCTATCTGCCACCAGGGCATGTGAGCAGGCACGCTCAACACCAGCAGCGCGACCGTCACAAACGTGCTGGCGCGCGGCCAGGCCGGGCGTCCGTCCTTGAGAAGCGTGTAAAGCATATCCAGCGCCCCGCCGAGCAGGAGATGAAGCGCAAATCGAGCCAGGAACCCGGCATCGTAACGCCAGGAAAAGTGGACGGCGATCAGGGCGAGCGCGACCGTCATGCCGATCATCATCCCGCGCGTGTCCGTTCCGCGCCGCAGGAACGGAGAAACTATATTGTCTTGCGCAGCCATGCTTTGCCTCGATGAAAGACTTGAACCAGCGGGATATCCGACGGACAGACCGCCGAACAGGCGCCGCACAGAAAACACTCCTCCAGTTGAGCCGTCAACGCCCCGGACCGACGCTCCTGCCGGATACGGTTCGCCATGCCGATGGGGTGCAGCTTCAGCGGACAGACGTCAAAACATGAACCGCATAAGATACAGGGCTGTTCCTGATGGGACAGGCGGGCGCCGGCCGGGAATGCGAAGATGGCGTTGGTCCCTTTGAGCACCGGGGACGTCTCGTCCACACGTTTCCCCATCATCAGGCCGCCCGCGACGATGACATCGTGTTCCGGGTTCACTTTCACCCCGGCGGCTTTCAACACATGGCCGACGGCGGTTCCCACCGGCACAAACAGATTTCGCGCGCCCTGCGGCGTACGCACGGTGAGCGGACGCACTATCGACGGTTCGCCCGTGCGCACTCGCCGTCCGAGCGCCCAGAGCGAGGCAACGCTGAACACCAGATAGCCCCTCTCCATCGGCAGCCGTCCCGCCGGCGGCATCTGGCCCTCCAGACGGGCGACAATCAGCTTTTCCGCACCGGCGGGATACCGGTGCGGCATGCGCAGCACCTCCAGGTTGCCGACCGTTGCGAAAGCGGCGACGCCAGCCGCGGATGACCGTTTCACGGCTAGAACCGTCTTTTCGATTCCCAGTGTATCGACGATCATGTCGCAACCCGCGCGCACGGTCTCCCGATCGTGCAGCAACAGCGCTTCGTCAATCTGAATGCCGGGCTCGCACTCCACCGCGTTGATTACCAGGGTATGAATTCGCTTGGCCGCCCGCAGTTTGATGGATGCCGGAAACAGACTGCCGCCCATTCCGGCCCACCCCATCTCGCGGGCGAAGGCGGGGAGCATGGCAGCCGTGGGCGTCGGACAGGCCGGAAACGCATCCCTCCCTCCGATCTCATCGCGGCGCAAGACGATGCCGTTCGCGTCGGCACGTTCCACGCGGCCGGATATCGGAGCGTGCGCGACCATATGCTCGCCCGCCGCCACTGGCGCACCGCGTACGACCTCCTCTCCCGCCCGGACAACCTCCCGCATCTCGCAGCGGTTAATTGCTGCATCAAGCGGAATACACACCGTATCCGGCGGGGCCGGAAGCCACTCCGGCGCCGTAACCGCTTCTTTCCGCGTTGATCGTATCGCACGTTTCATTCCGCTTTGGAGAGCGCATGGCGCGGCCACTTCGGATTGGCTTCCAGTTCCTTGATGACCTTCGATGCCATCAGCGCGTAGCTGACGTAGATTGCCTTGTAGTACTGTGTCGCGCCGGTCACTGCATCCACCAGTCCGCGGGCCTCCTTGCCGTCTTTGAACACGCGCCCGGTGATGTTTTTGAGAGCATCCAGGGTCAGCGTTTTGGATTTACCGTGGAACCCATTCACTGTCGGGATCTCGGCCGCCGCGACCGCGTAGCCGTTCGTATTCGGCGTGACGGCAATCACAGCCAGGGCCTCGGCGTAGGTTTTCGTTTGACGGGTCGCCACGCCAACGATCGGACGGCCGTCCTCGCCGTAACCGAGCCACATGTCCGCGATCCCCGCGCCATAGGCCTTCTTGTGCGCAAAGGTCACGGCCCCGGCATCGCGCAGCAGACGCTGCGCCGAGAGGGTCGGGTCAGAGGTCTTTTCCTCATCCGCCCGTGTTCCGATCCCCGTCGTCATGCATGCAACCGCCATCCACAGCGCCACACTTCGCATCTTCATCCTGTGTTTCCTTGCTTTTGTATCGTTTACTCTTCCGTCGCAAACCCGACCGTCTGCCCCATGATCACCTTGTGGTCGGCGGGCAGGTCGAACGCATCGGCAAACGCTTTGGCATCCACGGACGCACGCGTCACCGCGCCCAGCCCCTCCGATGCGCAAAACAGATAGACATTCTGCGAGATATGCCCGGCGTCTACACCGCCGATGAGCGTCTTATACTCATGCGAAAACACCTCGTCGCCCTGACGCATCCGCGTTTGATCAGAAACATAGACGAGGCTGAGCGGCGCCTCCCACACATAGCCCTGCAACCCGGCCAACTTGCGATGATCGCCGCGGCGCACCGAAGTCAGGGCATGTCGTGCCGCGTCATAGATATAGACCCCGTCCGACGTGAACACATAAAGCGTGATATCCTGCCAGTTGTAGGATGACGGCGCGGTGCGCTTGCCCGAATCCGGTCGATTCACGCCGAAGGCGCTCCAAAGCAGGTCTGAAAGGAGCTGTGTTGGAATCGGCTCTTGCGAAAAAGCACGGGTGGATCGGCGTGCGGCCAGCGCCGACAGCAGCGGCATTCCGCCTTCACGACGGGGTTCCGGCAACGCCCATACGCCGGACAGGGCGCCGCGAGCCGCCTCGATAATCTTCGCGGATTCCAAACGCACCTTGTAGTCCGGGTTCACGTAGGCGAACGAAATCACGCCGTCGGTCCCGACGATGAACACGGCCGGAACCGGGAGGAGATGGTGTTTTTCGCCGGACGCCGCTTCGAGATCGATGTTGTAGCCCTTGTACTTCTCCAACGTGGCGTCATCCACGCGGAAGGCAATGCCGAACGCTTGGGCCGCTGTCATCGAGGAGTCGGACAGCAGCGTGTAGGTCAGCTTTCCTTTCTCCACACTCTCGCCGAGTTTCGGCGGGCGGTCGGGACTGATGGCCAGAATCTGGTAGCCCAGGTTGAGAAGGTCCGCCTCGGCGGCCTGCAACTGCCCGAGATAGGTGTTGCAGTAGGGGCACCAGCCGCCCCGATAGAAGATCAGGACGGTGGGCTTCTTTGCCGCCGCCGCCTTCAGGTTGAAGGCCTTGCCGTCGGGCGTTTGCAGTGTCACGTCCGGGACGGACGCGCCGATAAGCAGCGGCTTGATGTCCTGCGCGGAAGTCGGCGCCCCATGCTGCGCACGGCCGACAACCGGCGTTGCCAGACACAACACCGCCAACGTTACGGTGAAAAGCTCAGTGTTCATCACGCTATTCTCCTCTCTGTTCTTGTCACGGTCTGACCATACACGTCACACGGTACGGCAACCAAACTGCATCCATCCATAGGGTCTAACCCTACCTCTCTCATCTCGGGTTGATTCTCAAGTGGCTGCAGCGAACCCGCGCAGGCGTTCCGACAGCGCCCGCCCCAGTGCTTTGGCCTGTTCGATCTTCTCCGGCTGTTTATCAAGGCTTGGCGTAATCTCCGGCGTGATTTTCGTGCCGGGACCGAAGAACATGTGGATGGCACCCACCTTGCAGGTCTCGCCGTAACCACATGTGAAGCAGGACGCCGGGCCCTGTGCCGACACGGCCCCCACACATTCAATCTGGTTGTACTGGAAAAAGGTCTTGATGTTCGCGACGACAGGGTCGCCGCTGCTGCCGCCGAGTCCGACGGCAACGCCGAGCTTTCCGGCCACGGCTTTGCCCTCCTGGTGACGGAACTGGTAGAAGCGTTCGAGAAACGTGTGCGTGAGGCCATTGAGCATGGAGTAGTAATTTGCACCGCCAATGACGTAGGCATCCGCCGCGACGATCTTTGGACGCAGAGCGGCCATGTCGTCCTTGACCTTACAGACGTTGTCCTTGATGCACCCCAGGCAGGCAATGCACCCGCCGATCCGCTTCCCGGCCAGCGACACGAACTCCGTCTCGCATCCCTCGACGCCGTTCAACACGGCCTGCACAAGCTGGTCTGTTGTCGCTCCTGATCTGGGGCTTCCGCTGATTCCCAGCACCTTGATGTTCGATGTGTGATGTTTGATGCTTGATGTCATCGCGATTTCCCCTGTTTTGCCGAGCGAACGCCGGCCGTAAAAATGGCAGTAAGTTCGTCGCTTTCAAGGTAAAGCGGTTCGACTTGGGTACGGGGCAGAAGAGCGCCTTCCGTGATCAATTCGAGCCAAAAGCAGGTCTCGTCCGCTTCTTCCGCAACGATTCCAAGTTTCGCCGCGAACTCGGCCTTGGAACGAGCGCGGCAAGCAGCCCGATAGTTTGCCCCCACGGAGGTTCCACTCCGAATGATCTGGTTCCCAATTGCACGCCCCGTTGTCGTCTTCGGCAAGGCGTCCACCAAACGCATGATTCTCAACGCAAACTGCTTTGTCCGCTGCTTCAGCTCGTTCTTGTCCACCTTCGTCCTCCATAATGCACCGCCCATCCCACGTCAAACATCAACCCTCACCCATCAAACATCTCTCCAACGCATCCAAGCATGTTTTGAACGGTCGCGGCGACTTGGTCAGGCGTGACATCATGATCCCTCCCTCGATGCCTGCGACGACGAGCCGGGCGAGGTCGCCCGCCGTGACATCCGTTCGGAACTCGCCCTTATCCTGCCCCCTCCCGATCACGGCTTCGACCCGCGCAAGCCACTCTTTGAACACCTCTCCGACGAGCTTCGCATAGGCGGGATTCGTATCGCTCATTTCGAGCGCCGTATTGCCCCATAGACATCCGCCCACGAAGCCGGTGTCGCGGTGCATCTTGATCGCCGCGTTGAAGAATCCCTTCAGCATTTTCGCCGGGTCCCCGGGCCGGGATAGGGTGGAATCGAGCATGGCCATGAACGCCGCACGGTCCCGCTCCAGAACGGCCAAGCCCAAGTCGCCCTTACCGGGGAAAAAGTGGTAGAGTGACCCTCTCTGCACGCCGGCCTCGGAGATGAGTTCGGTGACGGATGTGCGGTCGAACCCCTTGCGGAGTGCCAGCCGGTAAGCCGCATCTATCAGCCGCTCACGTGTGTCCTTACGATCTGACATGGGCATGCAATCTCCTCCTTGACTGAACGATCGGTCAAGTGTAATGTATGAGGCGTTCGATTGCAAGAGAAAGAAGCAGGAAAGGACTGAGACCATGCCCGACACGTATTACGAGGCCAAGGATCTGCAGGATTTTCCGAACATCGGTGAGTTTGCGCCCGAGGAAGGAAAGGCCTTCTTTGACTACTACGGGAAGGCGACCAGCGCGGGCAAGCTGACGGAACGGGAAAAGGCGCTGATCGCGTTGGCGGTTGCCACGGTGCGGCACTGCCCTTATTGCATTGACGCGTACACGAACAAATGCCTCTCGCTCGGGGTGGACAACGATGAGATGATGGAGGCCGTTCACGTCGGAGCGGCGATGGTTGCGGGAGACACGCTGGCCCACGCGACCCAGATCCGCAAAATCATCAAGCGGAAGGAAATGTAGTGGACATCGAACGCCAACTCGCATTGCTGCCGGGCGATGATCCCGGAACTTCCTTTGCGGCGCGGATGGATGAAATCGGGATGCATCCTTTGAAGGCTGACGGCCTTACGATCCTGCAGATGAACGTCACGCGACGGTGCAACCTGAGTTGCAAACACTGCCACGTCGAAGCCGGGCCGTTGCGGAGCGAGGAGATGGACTGGGAGACGATGGTGCGGTGTCTGGAGATTGCCGATGCTCACGGCATTGGCACCGTCGACATTACCGGAGGCGCTCCGGAAATGCACTCCCGACTTCCTGACTTCCTGAAGCGCGTTGTGCGCACGGGCAGGCGCACCATCGTCCGCAGTAATCTGGTGATTCTCCGGGTTCCCGAGTGCGCGCACTACCTGGATCTCTTCGCGCGGCTCGGCGTGGAGGTCGTGGGGTCCGTGCCGGACTACAGGCGCGAACGCTCCGAACGCCAGCGAGGGGAAAACACCTTCGACACCGCTGTAGCGGCTATTCGAGAACTGAACCGACGCGGCTACGGCATGGACGGCACAGGGCTCGTTCTGGATCTGGTTCACAATCCCTCGGGGGCCTATCTCCCCGGAGGCCAGGCGGCGCTTGAGCACGAGTACCGGGAACGCCTGCGGAAAGAGCATGGAATCGAGTTCAACAACCTTTTCTGCCTAACCAACTGCCCGGTCGGTCGGTATCTCGAGTACCTCGTCAAGAGCGATAACCTGAGCGACTACATGCGGTCGCTTCGCCATGCATTCAACCCGGCGGCTGCGCACAACGTGATGTGCCGGACGACGCTTTCGGTCGGTTGGGATGGGCGTCTTTACGACTGCGACTTCAACCAGATGTTGGGTCTGTCAGTGAACAGCGGCGCGCCCGCGCACATACGCGACTTCGACTTCGACAAGTTGCGGAGTCGGCAGATTGCCGTGCGGGAGCACTGCTTTGCATGCACCGCCGGCGCCGGGTCTTCTTGCCAAGGCGCGCTGGAAGAAGCCTGACGTTGCAGGCCGATAGACTTCTCCAGCCTTGCTTTGCACCTCTGATATCGATATCTTTCGTAGTCGGTATACCGTCATGATAGAGAAACTTTTTGATATTCCATTTGTTGCCGGCCTGGCACTGCGCGAGAAGCAAATACAGCAGAACTACCGGCCTCCGATTGCCGTGCACAAATGGTTTGCGCGTAGGCCTGGAACGTTGTTCCGGGCGCTTCTGCTTTCTGAATTCGTGGATTCCGGCCTGCGCGAGTCTTTCTACGAGAGTCACGACTTGCAGGGCCTCCGTGTAGCCGACCCCTTCATGGGCGGCGGCACGCCGCTCATGGAGGCGAACCGCATCGGTTGCGACATAGTGGGCTGCGACATCAACCCCATGTCGTACTGGATTGTCCGGCAGGAAATCGAGCATCTCGACCTGAAGGCGTACCGAAAAGCAGCGACAGGGCTCCGAAATGCTCTGGAGAAGGAAATTGGGGACCTCTACCGTACGACCTGTCTTGAGTGCGGGAGCGATGACGCACATGTGAAGTACTTTCTTTGGGTCAAGGCGATCCCGTGCAGGAACTGTGGCCGTGAGCTCCGTCTCTTTCCCGGCTACGTTCTGGCTCAAGACCGCCGACATCCGCGCAACGTCTTCGTCTGTGCCGACTGCGGCGCTCTCGCTGAGGCTGAAAGCCGAACGCATCCCGGTTCATGCGGGGAATGCGGAGCCGATCTTCGTCAAGAGGGCCCGGCAAAGCGCGGGAAGTGCGTATGTCCATCCTGCTCCACGCCAAACGCATTCCCGGATGCCACCAAAGGCGCGCCAAAACATGTGCTATTTGCCATCGAATACTATTGCGTGGCGTGCAAGGGTTCGCACCAAGGTCGTTTTTTCAAGAAACCTGATGCCATCGACTTGGCGAAGGTTGCGGAAGCGGAGAAGTTACTGGCAGGGATGCGTCCGCGGTTCATTCCGACAGATAAAATCCCCGCAGGCGACGAAACCGATAGGCTTCATCGCTGGGGATATAAGCACTACCGAGAGATGTTCATCGATCGCCAGCTAGTCGGATTGGAGCTGAGTTGTCGGCGAATTGAGGCGATTCAAGACGAGCGCGTCCGTAACGCACTGGCGACAAACCTGTCCGACCTGCTGCGGTACCAGAACATGCTGTGTAGGTATGACGCCATGGCGCTCAAGTCCCTGGACATCTTCTCGGTTCACGGGTTTCCGGTGGGGCTCATCGAGTGTGAATCCAATCTCCTGGGTATTCCGAATGGCCGTGTGGGTGGCAGCATCGGAAGCGGTGGCTGGTCAAATATCATTGAGAAATACTTCAAGGCGAAAGCCTACTGCGACGCGCCTTTCGAGTTTCGGCACGAAGGACAGCGAAAGGTTCGCGTTGATGTGGACGGCGAATGGATCGGCGACGAACCGAATGGAAGGGCGGGAGCCCGCCCCCGTCATGTGACGCTTGCCTGCGGTGATGCTGCCGTGAACGGGATCGCGGTCGACTCCCTGGACGCCGTGCTCACGGATCCCCCGTATTTCGGAAACGTACAATACGCCGAATTGATGGATTTCTGCTATGT
>JAQBFL010000212.1:0-3497 GCA_032123415.1 bacterium
GCCGGTGATCTCGTAAATGCGCCGCGCATCCATGCGGGCCTTGACCTGCTCGATCATCCGGTCCAGACGATGGTCTCGATAGCAGTACACCTTGCCGAGCAGATCCCCGTCCGCGCTGATCAGGTGCCCGTCCGCGCCCCATGTGTCGACCCCGATCGCATCCAGCGACGTGCCGCACTCGCGCCGGAACGCGTGCAATCCCTCGACGATGTTCCTGAAGATGAAGGTGTCGTCCCACACCGTCCGCTCGGACACGCTGCCCGTCCGGTCGGCGGTAAAGAACGATGTTCCCTCGTGCGCGAACCGGTGCAGCTCGCGCATGCTGAAACTTCCGTCCTCGAAACGGCCCGCAAAGCACTTGCCGCCCGAGGCGCCCAGATCGACGGCCATCAGGTTCTTCACGCTCATCCGGCGCTTTCCTTTCGTGACGCGTTGTCCACCGCCCCCGCGGTCAAGGCCCGCAGCGCGGCGATTTCCGGTTCGGTAAGATAGCGGGGCTTGCCCACATTGGCCGCTGCCTCGATGGCCCGAGCCGCGTGCTCGGCCACAACCGATCGGTGGAAGGCTTCGCGCGGCGTGGCGCCCGTGGCGATCAACCCGTGGTGAGGAAGCAGGATCGTATCGGCCTCGCGGGCCGCCGCCTCGGTGGCGGCCGCCAGTTCACCGGACGTCGGCACGAGATACGGCAGGGCCACGACCCGCCCCAGATAGAAAACAACCTCCGTGACCAGCGGACGGAATCCGGCGCCGCTGCTGACAATGCCCGTCAATACGGGAGGATGCGTATGGAAGACCGCGTTCACATCGGGCCGCTGCCGGTACACGCCCAGGTGCATACGAAACTCGGACGTCGGCCGCGCGCCGTCCGCCGCCGGCAACCCGTCGGCGATGTCGATCGCCACAAAGTCATCGGCCCCCAGCTCGTCGAGCGCCAAGCCGCTGGGGCTGAGCCAGACCCGCCCGCCGTCCCGCGCGCTGAGATTGCCTCCCGAACCCGCGGTCAAACCGGCCGCGACCCGCCGCGCCCCGTACCGCGCCAGCTCTTCGCGCACCTTGCCGCCCGTGCCGTTGTGCATCATGATTGGACCCGCCAGCCTCCTGCGTTCCGTGAACCGCCCGCGGTTATAGCCCAAGCGCGCGCCGGACGCAAGCGGCGATCTTTTTAACATGACTTCCCCGCCTCGCGCGCTATACTTGAGTAAGGATGCGGGGTATCGAGTTCCCGCTGGGCCTGTACCGGAACGCCAGAAACGGGAGGTGCGCCATGATCGCGATACGCGGGATCCTTTGTCCGGTGGACTTCTCGAAGAATTCGGAGGTGGCCGTGGACTATGCCCTGGCCTTCGCGGAGGCGCACAAGGCGGAAATACTTCTGCTCCACGTCGTCCATCCGCTGGCCTACGGGGCGGGCATCGAAGGGCTCACGGTCGACGTGGGCGCCCAACTGCTACGCGATATGGAGAAGAGCGCCAACGACCAGATTCGCGAAGTGGCCGCGGAAGCCCGCCGGCGCTACCCCAACGTCAGGGAGGAAGTCGTGGTCGGCGCGCCGTTTCTGGAGATCATCCGGATCGCCCGGGATCGCAAGACGGATCTGATCGTCATGGGCACGCACGGGCGCACGGGGCTGGCCCACATGCTCATCGGGAGCGTCGCCGAACGCGTCGTACGTAAGGCGCCCTGCCCGGTGCTCACGGTCAAGCACCCCGAGCACGATTTCGTTATGCCCTGAAGAGGAGCGCAGCGCACATGTCGGAACTGATGTCCCTGGGGCCGCTGGACGGCCGCTATGCACCGGTGGTGGCCGAGCTCGCCCCGGTTTTCTCAGAGTTCGGCCTCATCCGCCGACGCCTGCACGTCGAGGTGCTCTGGCTGAAGGCGCTATGCGCCGAACCGGGCATCCCCGAGGCCAGGTTGCTGACCGACGCCGAGCAAGCGACCCTCGACGCCCTCGTGGAAGGCTTCCGCCTGGCGGACGCCGAAGAGGTCAAGCGTATCGAGAAAACGACGAACCACGACGTCAAGGCCGTGGAGTATTTTCTGCGCGGGCGTCTGCGCGGCACATCGATGGAAGACCTTTCCGGGTTCCTGCACTTTGCCTGCACCTCGGAAGACATCAACAACCTCGCCCACGCCCTGATGCTCAAGGACGGCCTGCGCATCCTGCGCACGGCCGCCGAATCCGTGGAGGCCAAGCTGCGGGAATTGGCCGGAGCGCTCGCGGATGCGGCGATGATGGCCCATACCCACGGGCAACCCGCGTCGCCCACGACCATGGGCAAGGAGCTCGGCGTGTTCGCGGCGCGCCTACGGCGCCAGTCGGACGCGCTCAGCCGCTGTTCGATCCTCGGCAAAATGAACGGCGCGGTCGGCAATTTCAACGCCCATCTCGCGGCCTACCCTTCCGTGGATTGGATCGCGCTGACCGGGCGGCTGCTCCGCGACGAGCTGGGGCTCGAGCAGAATCTCTTCACCACGCAGATCGAATCGCACGACGCCATGGCCGAGGTCTTCGACGCCATGGCCCGCTGGAACCGCGTGCTGCTCGACCTCGACCGGGATGTGTGGACATACATCTCGATGGGCTATTTCACCCAGAAGACGGTCGCGGGCGAGGTGGGCTCGTCGACCATGCCGCACAAGGTCAACCCCATCGACTTCGAGAACAGCGAAGGCAACCTGGGGCTCGCCAACGCCTTGCTGGAGCACCTGTCCTCGAAGCTCCCGGTGTCCCGTATGCAGCGCGACCTGACGGACTCCACGGTGCTGCGCAACATGGGTGTGGCATTCGGACACTCCCTCCTGGCCATCAAGTCCACGCTCAAGGGGTTGAACAAGCTGCGGGCCAACCGCGCGAAGATGCTGTCGGAACTCGACGGCGCATGGGAAGTGCTGGCCGAACCCATTCAGACGGCGATGCGCAAAGCCGGCATGCCTGACGCTTACGAGAAGCTCAAGGAGCTGACCCGCGGCAAAGCGATGACGGCTGAGGCCATCCGGGCGTTCGTCGCGGGCCTGGACCTGCCCGCGGAAGACCGACGCCGCCTGCTTGAGTTAACCCCGGCCGGCTACACCGGCATGGCCGCCGATCTCGCGCGCCTGGCGGCCGGTTGAGACCGGACGCTCAGCGCGCCTGGATGATCTCGTAGAGGCGCCAGGGACCGAAGTCGTCTTCGTACAGCGTGGCGCGGTCTCCCAGCTCGTAGATCGCGTCAAACTTCCAGTGAACGCTGTCCATGGCGCTGCGCCCCTCGGGCTTGTGCACCAGCAGAAACAGGTGGTGCCCGCGGTAGTCCGCCACGGCCCGGTTGAAATTGAAGTCCAGCGCCCGCACGAACGTGTCGTCGGACGCCGCGGGCGTGAGCAGGAACCCGTCGTAGCCGCAGACGTAGACCTTGACGAACGGCGACCGCACGCGGACACGGCGCGCCACCCGGGCGGCCACGTCTTCCGCCGCAAGGTTCGCCGGCGGTCGCGCGCCGTCGGCGCCGGCGGTC
>JAQBFL010000213.1:0-11833 GCA_032123415.1 bacterium
CCGGCTTGGCGAACAGCGGGTACGCCAGGTCGACCGCCGCCAAGTCCTCGATCCGTTCGACCGTCGCGAAGCGCGGCGAGCGCACGCCGGCGGACATAGCCACCCGCTTGGCGACGGCCTTGTCCAGCGTGACGGCGCAGACCAGCGGGTCGGAAAACGTGTAGGGGATGTCGTACATCTCCAGCAGGCAGGGAACCTGGGCTTCCCGCCCGCGCCCGCGTTCGCCCTCGGCGATATTGAACACCATGTCCCAGCGATCTCCCGCCACAAGGCGCGCGGCGAGCCTGCGGCCGTGGCCGATGCGCTCGGGCCGGTGCCCTGCCGCGGCGATGGCCGCCTCGATGGCGTCGATCGTTACGTCCGCATCGAACTCCGCGGCCTGTTCCTCGGTGTAACCCTCGGCCAGGTACTCGCTCCTCAAGTCGTAGACCATCCCAATTTTCATAGTTGGCATGTCGGCGAGTTTAGGGAATCCGGCGCGCGTCGCAAGAAAAACCCGCGCGGCCTGTTTTCAGGCCGCGCGGGCGATCATCCTCGTTGTGCGGCGGCTTAGATCACCGAGCCGCGTCCCGTCGACAGGTCCCACACCCCACCCCCGGCCTGCATGACGGCCGCCGCGGCCCGCTGGCCGCCGCCGGCGGCGGCTGTAGAGGGCTCCGGATACGACACGAGGCGCCCCTCGAAGTTGCGCAACACCGTGTGCGTCGGGCTGGTCGAGACGACGTAATTCGGAAGCACCGGAATCTTGCTGCCCCCCTCGGGCGCGTCGATCACGTAGGACGGGATGGCCAGACCGTCAAGCCGGCCACGCAGGTACTCCATGATTTCGATGCCCTTGGAGATGGGCGTGCGGAAGTGCTCCACGCCCCGCACCAGGTCGCACTGGAACAGGTAGTAGGGGCGCACGCGCGTCCGCAGCAGCTTGCGGAACAAGTCCGCCAGCAGCACCGCGTCGTCGTTGACCCCTCGCAGCAGCACGGTCTGGTTGCCCAGCGGAATGCCGGCGTCCGCCAGGCGGCGGCAGGCGGCTTCCGCTTCGGGCGTCACCTCGCGCGGATGGTTGAAGTGCGTATTGATGTACAGCGGATGGTAGCGCCGCAGCATGGTCACGAGCTCGTTGGTCACGCGCATCGGCATCACCACGGGCGTTCGCGTTCCGATACGGATGACGTCCACCGACGGCACCGCGCGGACGGTCTGGATCACCTTCTCCAGAGCTTCGCTGCTCATGGTGAGGGGATCGCCGCCCGAGATGATGACGTCATGGATCTCCGGATGCACGGACAGGTAGTCCGCCACGCGGGTCAACTGCACCGGCGTCATTCTCGACTCGCGCTGACCGGCCACGCGCTTGCGCGTGCAGTGCCGGCAGTACATCGAGCAAGTCGACGTGGCCAACACCAGGGCGCGGTCGCGGTAGCGGTGCACCAGGCCCGGTACGGGCATGTGCTTGTCTTCGTGCAGCGGGTCGTCCACCAGAAACGGCGGATCGAACAGCTCGGCGGCCTGCGGGACGCTCATCTGGAAGATGGGGTCGGAGGCGTCGAGTTTTTCGATCAGCGCCGCGTAGTACGGCGTGATCGACATTGGGAAGCGGCCCGCGGCATCCACCATCTCCTGGGATAGCGCGACGCCTGGGAAACGCTTCGCGAGTTGCGGCATGCTTCGTATGCGGCGCCTCATCTGCCAGCGCCAGTCATGCCATTGGTCTTGGATTTCTCGAGTGGTCGGTTCGGACGCCGCGATCAACTCTGCCAGCTCGCACGGCAGCGTTGTCGCGCCGCGCGTTGGCGGAGGTTTGTCGTCAGTGTCTTCAGTCTCACTGCCGTTGTAGGCCCTGAGCATCTGGACATCCTCTCGTCTTTTCGCCTGCTTGGTTGTGTTCATACTTCCGCTTCGCCCACACCAATGAACGACGCAGCCTAGTACCTTTCGAAGTATCCGTACGCAGACGACGTGCCAAACCGGCAGATTGGACGAACAAATCTACCGACTCGGACCATTTCTCTATAGAAAGTGCGAAAATGAGCAGGCGTCGCACGGGGCAGGAAACCAAGCAAGAAGGGCCCCCTCGCCACGTTTAGGAGTTTGAGACTCCGAATGTCGTTCGCAGCTTGGAACAAAGTGGAATCCGAGCTTCCGTTTGTGTGACGAACAACAACATAATGGGGGATTACCGACGTTGAAACCGTTTTTTCCACAACAGGTGCTACATACAGACTTCCTGTCATATCCCTCCGCCCACGTCGTTCCACGGGCCGTCGGCGGTGCGCCAGGAGCCGTCCGACTCTCGGATCAGGGGGCGCGGCTGCTGGTTATACACCTTGGCGTGGGCGGGGACGGAGTGCGTCAGCCAGACGTTGCCGCCGATCACCGCGTGTTCGCCGATGGTCGTGCTGCCGCCCAAAATGGTGGCGCCGGCGTAGATGACCACGTGGTCTCCCACGTTCGGATGGCGCTTGATCCCCTTGACCAACCGTCCGCCGGCATCCTTCTCGAAGCTCAGCGCACCCAGGGTCACCCCCTGGTAGAGCTTGACGTTCGAGCCGATGACGCAGGTCTCGCCGATGACGACGCCGGTCCCGTGATCGATGAAGAACCCCGGCCCGATGCGGGCGCCGGGGTGGATGTCGATCCCGGTCGTGGAGTGGGCGTATTCGGTCATCACGCGCGGGATGAGCGGAACGTCCTTCTCGTACAGCAGGTGCGCGACGCGGTGGACGATGATGGCATAGACCCCGGGATAGCTCATGACCACTTCCATCGTCGAACGTGCGGCCGGGTCGCCTTCGTAGGCTGCCACGATGTCGCTCTGCAGCAGGTTCTGAACCGCGGGAAGGGACCGCACGAGGTGCAGCGTCGCCTCGGTGGCCCGCGTAACGCAATCGCCGCAGTCACGGCATTTCTCATACTCGCACTGATACTGAAGCGCCCGGCGAATCTGGTCGCAAAGGCGTTCGGCGGCGGCGTCGAGCTGCTCGCCCAGGAAGGTGCCGAGATAGCTTTCCTGCACGGGCTCGTGACCGTGGCAGCCAGGGAAGAGGACGGAGATCAGGTCGTGCAGGACCTGTTGCACGGCACGCTGCCCGGCGAGGTTGAGGCCTTTTTCCGTGTTGGCCCCAATGGGACAATGCCAACAGTGAGACAGCTCGGACATGATGCCGGGCATGGATTTCTCGAGCTCGCCTTGCAGTTTCATGCGCGTCTCTCCGTTCGCCGTTCCGTGTCTCGGATCCGGGCCTTGGCTCTCAGGTCTCTTCCCGCGCGATCTTGACCAGCACGCGGTCTGCCCCCAGATTGCAGCATTGCATTCGAACAAGCAATGCTCCTATCGGAGAATCCGGCACGCAGTGGACCTGCAGGATGCGAATGCCGTCTTCGCGGCACAGCGCGCCAAAGTCTTTGAGCGTGAAGAGATGGATGTTGGGCGTGTCATACCACTCGAACGGCAGGGACTTGCCCTTCGGCATGCGCCCGCGCAGTCCGAGCTGCAATCGCAGGCTCCACTTGGCGAAATTCGGAAAGCTGACAATGCCGTAGCGGGCCACGCGCAGCATTTCGCCCAACACGAAACGGGGTTTGCGCACGACCTGGAGCGTCTCGCTGAGGATGGCGTAGTCGTAACTGCCCGCGGGAATGGTGGCCAGCCCGGCGTCAATGTCGCCCTGGAGAATGTCGTGCCCGGCGTCCAGGACGTCGATGACAGACTCGATACTGATGTCGACCCCGACGCCGCGGATGCCGCGCCGCGCCTTCAGGAGCGAAAGCAGCCGGCCGTCGCCGCATCCGAGGTCCAGCACGCGCGAACCGGGTTCGATCATGGAAAGCAGCCTGTCGCACTCCTCCACGTCCGGCGGTTGCCGGACCCCATGACGCGGCCGCGGCCGCGGTTCGTCGGACACGCCATCCTCCGCCCCGCTTCCAACGGCCGCCGCGCTCTCCTCGCCGTTGCGCCGGACCCAGGGCATGAAGGCGCGGACGACCTCCGAAAGGTGCTCGATGTCCACGAGAAACGCGTCGTGACCATGCGGGGCGTGCAGTCGGCAGAACGACACTTGCCTGCCGCTGCGCAGCAGATCGCCCGCCAGGGCGACGGACTGCTCGGGCGGGAAGAGCCAGTCGTCGCTCAGGGCGATGACGAGCACCTTGGCCTTGACAACCCGCAGGGCTTCCTCGACGGTCCCACGCCCGGTCGCGAGGTCATACTCGTCCATGGCCTGCGTGATGTACAGATACGAGTTGGCGTCGAACCGCTTGAGGAACTTCTCGCCCTGGTAGTCGAGATAGCTCTCGACCTGGAAATCCGACGAGAAGTCGGGGGCGGCGGCGCTCCCCGCAGGCCTCTCGCGGCGTTCGCGGCCGAACTTGCTCGTCATCATGGCCGGTGAGAGGTAGGTGATGTGGCCGATGCGGCGGGCCAGCGCCAGCCCCCGGTCAGGCCTGCGGCCGGTGCCGTAATAGCGCCCGCCCTGCCAGTCGGGATCCGACGTGATGGCCCGGCGGGCAACGATATCGAATGCCAGGGCCTGGGCCGACAAGCTCGTCGCGCTGGCGATGCACACGGCCCGGTCCACGGATTCGGGATGCCTTACCATCCACTCGATGACCTGCATGCCGCCGAGCGAGCCCCCGATCAGGCCGGCCACGCGCTCGACCCCGAGGTGCCGCAACAGCAGGCGGTGCACGGTCACCAGGTCGCCGACCGTGATGGCCGGGAAGTCCGTTCCGTAGGGCTTACCGGTGGCGGGGTCGAGCGAGGACGGCCCCGTCGTGCCCTTGCATCCGCCGAGGATGTTGCCGCACACGACGAAGTAGATGTTTGTGTCAATGCCCTTGCCGGGGCCGATCATGTCGTCCCACCAGCCGGGCGCGTTGCCTTCGCACTCGTGCCAGCCGGCGGCGTGCGCGTCGCCAGTCAGGGCGTGACAGAGGTAGACGACGTTGTCGCGGCGCGGGGAAAGAACGCCGTAGGTCTCGTAGGCCACGTTCAGCTCGGGAAGCGCCGCGCCGCCGTCCAGCCGCAGCCCTTCCGGCGGCAGTTCGATGCGCGCGATCCGCGTCTCGCCCACGCCCACGCTTGCCGCCTTGTCCCGCTCGTTTGCCATGCGGTGAGAACTGCTCCCTATCGGTTCATCGCCCGGCCGCGCCCGCGGCGTCATCCGACGCCACGCCCATGGCCGCCAGGATGCGCGGGAAGATCTCGGTATTGTCCAGCGTTCCCGCCAAAGCCTCGGCGCCGACGCCGATCGCCGTCGTCGGCACGTCTTGCGCGGTGTGTCCTCCGGTAGTCCATGACAGGCCCGTTCGCGCCGTCTGTAACCGTATCGCCACCGTCCAGGCCGGGTCTCGTCCGCCATACGCCTTGAACGGCTCCGGGTTCTTCTCCTGCTCGGCGGGGGGCATGAGGCTGAGCTTCGCCGCTTCAGCCAGCTCGGCACGTTCCGCGTCCGACAGATCGACGAAGCCGAACCGCTCGATCACCCCCTCCAGCAAACGCTCGGGCGACCATCCCTCCTTGCGAGCCGCCGCCATCCACGGGTGGTAGGTGTAGGAACTGCCCTTCTGCCCGAGCAGCGCGGCAAGCCCCGCGGCCGGCAGATTCGCCGGCAGCACGAGTCCGCCCGTGTCGTGGTCCGCGGTCACGATGACCAGCGTCTCGTCAGGATGTGCCCGGTAGAACTCGAGCACCTCGGCGACCGATTCGTCGAAGTCAAGCGTTTCGCGGACGTTCGTCGCCGCATCGTTGTCATGCCCCGCCCAGTCGATCTTTCCGCCCTCGATCATCATGAAGAAGCCGGCCGGGTTCGTCAGCAGCTCGATCCCCTTGCGCGTGAAATCCGCCAGGGTCAGATCGCCCGCCGCGCGGTCGATGGCATAGGGCAGCGCCGAATTCTGGTCCGTGGTCTCGGCGAAGGCCCACACCTTCCCCGCCGGCGGCACGCAGGCGGCGAGCCCGGCGCGGTTGCTGAGCACGGTGAAGCCGTTGGCCCTGGCCGCCTCGATGGGGCAGGGATGCAGCGTTTCGTTCTCGCGGTTCTTGCGCGAGCTCTCCCCGGCCCCTACGGCCGGCCCGCCGCCGAAGTAGTCGAAATCGCTCGCGGCCAGCGCCATGGCGATGCCGTAGACGCTGGACCGGCTGCCGACGTGGGCATAGAAAGCCGCGGGGGTGGCGTGATCGATAGACACGGACGTCACGATACCGACTTTCATGCCCCGTTGCTTTGAGATCTCAGCCAGCGTCGCGTAGGGCGTCACGCCATCCGGCCCGACGGCCAACATGCCGTTCTTCGTCTTGCGGCCGCAGGCGATGGCGGTCCCGGCCGCCGCCGAGTCGGTCGCGCCTGGCTCGCTGAGCGACGCCGTCCGCGACAGCCCGCTCACGGGCAGCGTGTTCATGGCCAGGCGGGTGGAAGCGTGGGCGCCTTGCGTGGCAACATACGGCAGGCAGGCTTCGGCAAGCGCGCGCGGCGCGGCGCCCATGCCGTCGCCGATCATGAGGAATACGTATCGCGCCTGCCGCTCCGCGGCGGACGCGGCAAGACAACTCATCAGCCAAAGAGCGATTGTCGATCGCAGGACCCGCGCGGCAGCGGGCGAGAAATAATGCATGTTCATCGTTCGACCTCATGATGGCGCCCCAACGGGGTGCGCCGGCTTGTACGATCCGGACCTCGCGGCGGTGCGGTTTCCCGCGCGAGCCGTCTGATTCAGCGCAAACAGCCTTCTCATTATCGCCCAGACCGCCGTCCCAGTCAAGGCGGCTCAACCGAGATTCAGTTTTACTGCGCGACGCGACGTGCTATGCTATGGGCGTGCGCAGGGATCGGGCCGGGCAGGCGCCCCTCCCGAGCCTGCGCCGTGGAGAATCGACGAACCGCGTATGACCGTTGCGAAGCGTATAACGCCCCGCGAGCGTAAGCCCGTCCGGGGCTGCTGTCATTGCCCCTTGAACATGGGCAACACATGCTGGGCGTTTCTGCGCCCGCGCGAGCGATGGTCCGACACCGCCTGCCCGGCCGTCGACAGCCCGGAAATCCTGACCCGCTTTGCCGACTGGCGGAAACTTCCCGTCGTGAAGTCGCGCAAGGAACTGCGCCGCGAGCGGTATTCCCCGTGCCGCCGCAAGCTGCCGCCGGCCCACCTGGAGAAACGCTAGTGTCCATCGACCTTCGAGACGAGCAGGAGGAGCGGGCGCTCCTGGTGCAGGCCATCGTCGGCGCGCGCACCCGGCAAGACGCGGCTTACTCGCTCGAAGAGCTTCGCAACCTGTCCGACACGGCCGGCGCGCGCGTCGTCGGTTCCGTGACGCAGCGCATGCGCGCCCCGACGCCGAACTTCTTCATCGGCCCGGGCAAACTCGACGAGATCAAGCTGGCCAGCGACCACACGCGCGCCAACCTGGTCATATTCGACAACGAGTTGACGCCCGCGCAGGTCAACAACCTGGACCTGTCGTTGGGCATCAAGGTCATCGACCGCACGGAGTTGATCCTGCAGATTTTCGCGCGTCGCGCCCGTTCGGCCGAGGCTCAGTTGCAGGTCGAGCTGGCCCAGCTTCAGTACCTGGTCTCGCGCATTCCCGTCTCCGCCCGACAACACCGTTTTCATGGCGGCATCGGCATGCGGGGCCCCGGGGAAAGCCCGTTTCAACTGCGCAACGAGCCCATGCGCCGCCGCATCACCGCGGCCAAGCGAAAACTCGAGGTGATCCAGGAACGCCGCCTGCGCACGCGCAAGCATCGCGCGGCCCCGACGGTGTCGCTTGTGGGGTACACCAACGCGGGCAAGTCTACGCTGCTCAACGCCCTGGCCGCGGCCGGCACGTATGTCGATGACCGGCTGTTCGCGACGCTGGACACCAAGACCAGCCCGCACCGGCTGCCGGACGGGCGCAGCGTGCTGGTCACCGACACCGTGGGGTTCATCCGCGATTTGCCGCACGGCCTGGTGGCCTCGTTCCGCTCCACCCTGGAGGAGGTGCGGGAGTCGGCCCTGTTGGCGATCGTGGCGGATGCGTCCCATCCGAACGTGCGTGAACAGCTCGATGTCGTCGTCTCGACGCTGACCGGAATCGGGGCTGACGGCGTGCCGTCCATACTCGTTCTGAACAAGAGTGACCGCTGCGAGGCGGACGCCCTGGCGGCTCTCGCGCGGGAGATGGGAGCACGCTACCCGCGGCCCATGGCCGTGTCCGCCATGCACCGGCAGGGCATCGACGCTCTGCGCGAACGCATCGCCGAGTGCCTCCCGCCCGAGCCCGTTCGTCCAACCGCCCAGGGATGGCGGGAATGGTGAAATCCGAAAAAACCGGTTGCATCGCCCGTCAATTCGGGTAAAGTGTCTCGCGTTCGTTCGAGACGGAACAAGTTGGGCGAGCGTAGCTCAGTGGTAGAGCTCCACCTTGCCAAGGTGGCTGTCGAGGGTTCGAATCCCTTCGCTCGCTCCATTTTGTGATTGTCTTGCCGCGGAGGTGTAGCTCAGTTGGTTAGAGCAGCTGACTCTTAATCAGCGGGTCGTGGGTTCGAATCCCTCCACCTCTACCACCGGAAAGTGGCGGAAAACGGCGTTTCAGACAATATCCATGCGAGTTTCATGCGTGTCGCCTTGTCCGAACATATCTTGACGTGGCGCCTTGTGTTCTATCCCCGGTCCCCCCAGATAGAACCACGATAAGCCACAAGCCCGACGGATGCCCCCACCCTCGAACCGCGTAGGATGCCCCAGGACGCCCCGCCAGCGTCACCCATGACGACGCCCACGCCGGTCCGATCCGCCGCAGCCACGGGCATGCAGAGGGGCCGCGCGGCGGAGACGGGGAAATAGGGCGGGAAGTCTTATCGTAGGACGGGCCTGATGAATGCCTCGGCATCGAAATGTCCGGTATGGACGACCGCGGGGAGATTGTTGGCGAAGCAGAGACTGCTATATCCTTACCAATGGACTCGGTGCTGTTCGCGAGACGACGAACGTCAGAGACCGTTTCGCCCTGCTCATTGCGACGTAGAGCTTACACCGGGCGGCGAGGCTGTCGCTGAAGTGCCGGACGTCACAAGGCAGTATGAGCACGTCGTCGCATTCGAGGCCTTTCGCCTTGTGGATCGTGCTTATGGCCTTGGATGGCACCTTGGGGCGAACGTAGTTTCGTCGACGCATCATCTCGGAAAGACCCTCGTTAGCATCCTCAAACCGGCCGAGTCGCACCGCATCCCAGAACTCGTTGTGGTAATCGAACTTGACGGATAAAAAGGCCGATCCCTGAAGGAGGCGTAGGTCCCGATCATTTCGGTCATCGCCGCCGAGCCGCACGAGACCGATCCTCCGGCGAACCGTGCCGATGAAGCTGTGGGCGGACGGCACCCCTGTCGGCTTCGGTGGCGTAACCGGCGGAACACCACCGCCGGGGGGAACCGTCCCGCTGGCACCTGCCCCTGGCCTCCCTGGAGTCTGACCACCCGGTTGGGCGGGCTGAACATGGGTTGCCGCGTAAGCTTTTGCCGCCTCCGGCTCGATGAGCAACAGCGTGTCATCGAGTTGGATGTTGGAATCGCCCAGCTTGAATCCATCGAACGCGTTGCCGGCCAGGCCGTAGGCCGTTCCGAAGAAATCGCGACTACCCGCGCCTTTCACAATGGCTTGTTCCAGAACCCCACGGCTCTTCAGTCGTGGCAGGTACAGGTAGCGCATGGTGTCTTCCCAGAACGCCAGTCCGCCAAAGGCCGGTTTGTCTGCCTTCCAGTAAAGATCCTTCAACTTGCTGCGCAGGTGGATTGGCGACCAGGTCGCAATGACCAGTTCGTTCTCCACGCATACACGCTCGATTTCGCTCCCCAAGGCAGAACCGCTCGTGTTCAGCGGAAACGCCTCTACGGATGCCTTGGGGTCGGTGGGAGTTGCCTGAACAGGGCAGAGAAGCCACTTGTAGCATTCGCGGGCAACCCTCGGCAGAACGTCTTCAGCCGTCTGCGCTTCCTTCTCAGCCTGCTTCTTCTGCAACAGGTCGATGTTCAGACGGCTCTGCGCTACGTCATCCACAATCGAGCGCCAAGCCAGCGCGGCGCGGATGCAGTCTCGCAACCGGCCCAAGATCGCATGATCGGCCGCCAGAAAGATGAGCCGATTGCCCCTGTAGCGCGGAGTCGTGCCATGATTTCGCACGCACTCAAGCAGGGCGTCGAAGGCCAGGCGGGGCTCCTCGCGCGAATAGAACCGCGCGGGCGGCAGAAAGATCAGACGCAAAGCGCTGTCGTCCGGGATGTCGGAATGGGGGGTGAATACGTGAACCCCGTCGAAGAACGTGGCGCCACCGGAGAGTTTCTTGAGAACCTCCCCGAGTTTTCCGCGCACCTCATTCTTGTCTTCGAAGCGCTTCTTCCTCTCTTCCATCTCGCGCCGTAGATTGGCGCGGGTATCGAACCAGAACCGCGTCGCCTCCTGTGCTTTATCGCCGGAACTGTTCAGGTAGTAGGTCAGTTCGTTGCGTGAGCGTGCGTATCGTCTGTTTGCCGTGTTTCCACGGCTGGCCGGGCGCGTGCGCGTTTCCATCCAAGATGGCCACGCGGGCCTGCGGCACGTCCATGAGCCCCGCTTGATCCATCAGCGTGGGGATCCCGGCTAGGTCGGCCAACGGACACGCCCGCTTGGCAATATGGTAGATCGCCAGCATAGTGTGCGTCTTCCCGCCGCCGAAGGCCGTCTGGAGCTGGATGACGGGTTCGCCGCCTTTGCCGTTGAGCCGGTGCGCAACCTGGATGAGCAACAAACGCATGCCTTCCGTGATGAAGGTGCGTTGAAAGAACTTCGCGGCATCCTGGTATTCGGGTGCGGCTTTGCCGGACTGCACCGCAGTGATGTCGGCCGCAAACTCCGATTGGAGAAACGTCCCTTCCAGGACATCGGCATGGGGAACGGCAACTTCTCGCCAGGGTTTCATCATCCTATGCTCTCTTTCTCGGCTTGCGTGTACGGCCGGTGGTCCAGCCGCTCGTCTTCCGCGATGCAACATCCTCCGATACGGCTTCCAGCATCCGCTGCCGTTCCCGATCCAACTCTGCCCGCAGCTCATCTTCGCTGGGCAGGATCAGCCGGTACTTGCTGGCGAAAAGCTTGTCGTTGCCGCGCAGGACCGAATACCGCACTACGGTCTCATCCTTGCTCGCGCACAGGATGATGCCCACCGTCGGATTGTCCTCAGGCCCCCGCCGCAGGTCGTCATACATCCGCACGTACATGTCCATCTGGCCGATGTCCTGGTGCTTCAACTCATCCGTCTTGAGATCGAACAGCACGAAGCATTTCAGGATGTAGTTGTAGAAGACCAGGTCAATGTAGAAGTCCTTGCTCTCCGTGCTGATCCGCTGCTGCCGGGCGACAAAGGCAAAGCCCTTGCCAAGTTCCAGCAGAAAGGCTTGCAGGTTGCCAAGCAGGGCGTCCTCCAACTTGGATTCCAGCAGCCGCCCCGTACCCGGCAACCCCAGGAACTCCAGCATGACCGGATCTCGGACAAACTCGCGGGGCGAAACATCTGCCGCCGCTGTTTTCTTCGCCGCCTCCGCCTGCACCGGCTTGCGGTCTGAGCTGGCCAGCAGTCGTTCGTAATAGAGCGTGCCCATCTGCCGTTCCAGCGCACGGGTGCCCCAGTTCTGGGTCGCCGCCTCCGCCATGTACCATT
Source organism: bacterium (assembly GCA_032123415.1). Taxonomy (GTDB): domain Bacteria; phylum Verrucomicrobiota; class Kiritimatiellia; order UBA8416; family JADHWI01; genus JAQBFL01. The sequence goes on from JAQBFL010000213.1 coordinate 11,669, forward strand.
CTCGGGCGGCGACGTTTTCCACCCGTAGCAGCGCCCGGTAATGTGTCCAACTCAATTCGGTACGCACTGCGTCCCAAATCGGAAATACCCGAAAGAAAGCACGCATGTGCCGTAGATTGCGCTCGTCAAACCCCTTCCCGAACTCCGACGTCAGGCGTTCCGCCA
>JAQBFL010000214.1:0-3225 GCA_032123415.1 bacterium
ATGGCGTAGGCCAGTGCCTCATCCCCCGTCGCCGCCAGAGAGCAGAACTCCGGAAAGAGCGTGCCGCCGCGCACCACGCGACCGGCGCCGCATTCCATGTCCCCGGTGATCAAGGTCGGCGTCCCACACCAAGCCTGCACACGCGCCGTGGCGGCGCGGAGTTCCTCGGCCGTGCCGGCGAACACGTGCACTCCGCCAGGCTTTATGCCCTTAAACTCCTTGTGCGGATCACTCCATTCCCCCGTCGGGCTCAACATCGGCACAAGAAGCCGACCCACCTTCTCTTCGACGGTCAAACGTTCAAGCGTCTGATTGACCCACGTTTCAGCGCTCTGTGAAAGCATCAGGGCAGACCTCAACCGGGATTTCCCAGAGGTAGGTTGATTTTGGTTTGGCATGGGTTCCTTCATTGTTCAATCCTTTCCACCGGGATGCTCCCGGTTAACACTTCTGAATCCTTCTTGCATTGATTGCTATTGAATTGCCGTTCATGCATGGAAGGGCTTGCGGGCGCTTGTCCTGAAGGCACGGGCTCATGTCCCATGGCCCATACCCGGCAAGAAAATTCGGGGCGCAGGGTTACGGCGTCGAGGCGGGCGCAGCGGGTGCCGTCGAAGCTCGGCCGCTCCTCGACGTAGACCGGATTCTCGCGTGGCCACGGCGAAATCACCAGCACCAACACGGCGCCCGCGAGCAGGCGGGAGCGCCAGCGGCCGATGCGCAGCCGCCAGTCGCTGCCGTCCCAGAAACGGTCCCCGACCAGTTGCCCGTCGCAATAGAGCCTGGCGGTGTCGCCTGTCCATCGAATCGCCAGCTCCGCTTCCTTGTACGACGCGAGCAGGTCGGCCGGCAGTTGCAGGCGGCGCACCAGCAGTCCGGTGGTGTCGCCCGGGTACGGATAGCCTGTGTCCGCAGCGGGGCGAAAAATCTCGGCCGATTCCACCGACACCGCGGTGGTCCGTGGCAACGGGCTGCGGGAGCGCCACCAGGCGCCGTCCTGCGTGCCCTGCAGTTCACCCCCGTCGGTCTTGATGGGCAGAGACGGCGGTGGATAGATGTCAAGCCAGGCCTCCGCGGCGCTGCCGCCGGTGATCAGGCAGCCGTCAGCGTCGGGCCACAGGTCATCGTCCGACTGCACCAGATGCTCGCCGCCCCCGAGCCGCACTGGAAGCGTCCGCAGTGCGTCGTGTTCAGGTAGAACCAGCAGATGGAGGGTCATGCCCGAGGTTGATCGCAGGCAGAGCGGCTGCCGTGACTGCGGGTGGAGGATGACAAAGCCTTTGGCTTCCTCGACCGTCGCACTGCCGACCTCGATGCCCGCCAACCCCTCCCGCTCGACCGCGATCTCCGCCTCGACGCCGGGCGTGGCGGCAATCGCCAGGTGGATGCCGTCTGCGCGGTTCAGCCGGGCAAAGGGTGTGCCGACCACATAGCGCAGGTTCAGGCCGGCTTCGCGCAGGCCAATGGGCCAGAGGGCCGCGACGCCGCTTTGCAGCGTGAAGGGCGCGGCCGGAAGCTCAACCGTCTTCTCCACGAGTTCCACGCGCAGGCGCAAGCCGTTGCGCGTTGGCAGCGCAACGCGCCGCTGGTGATTGTTCAGGAAGACCGCCGCACAATCGGCACCGGCCCGGACGGCCCAGCGCAGCGGCCCCGTGTCATCTGCGGCGGCCGCTTGGCCTTCCGGCAGGGAGGGATGCAGCGGCGCCAGCCAGCCGCCCCAATGCTTGAGGAACCCGTGCAAGAGACGTAGCGAGTGGTAGACCGGACTGGGCGCGCCGAACTCGCCCAGTGGCGCGTGGAAATCGTAGCCGACTGCAGGATACTCCGTACAGTGCGTGTTCTGGCTGTTGCGTCCGAGCGGGTGACTGCCGCCGTGATACATGTAATAGCCAAGCACGTTGGCCCCCTGGCCGACCTTCACCAGCGTCGAGGCGAAGCCGTCGGCCGCCGACACCAGGTAGCGGCGCCGCCAGTTGGTGGGAAAGCCGGTGCCGTGTTCCCCCATGATCAGCGGAAATCGCCGGGCGTCGTAGCTGCTGATCCAAAGTCCGGCAGGCGTTGGAGTCAGGCCGGGCGTGGCGTTGATGTAGCCGTGTGCGGCCTGGGCACCGCCGCCCTGAGCGGCCAACAGGTTCGAGAAGCGGTAGAGGTCGCGAGGGGGCGGCGGCTCATACCCCGGGTCCCACGGATTGTCCGGCAGCCCGCCCTGCACCGGCAGCAGGCCGGCGTCGGGAACCGGCGACCCCCAGCCGGTGATTGACCAGTACGGCACGCAAATGCCGGCCTCTTCGGCGATGCTCCGCAGGCGCAGCAGATGTTCCGTCCCCGCCCCGGTCCCCCAGCCCATTTCAAACTCGTTCTCCACTTGCGCGCCAATCAGCGACCCGCCGTCCGCCCAAAGCCGCCCGCGCACCTGTTCGGCGACCAAGCCGTACCAGCGCCGGGTCAACTCCATCCAGGCGGGATCGTTGGTGCGCGCCCGGCAGCGATGCAGCACCCACTCCGGCAACCCGCCGTGCAGGCACTCGCCATTGGCATAAGGCCCCATACGCAGCCAGACGAGCAGCCCGGCGCGACCGCAGGCAGTGAGAAAGGCCCGCAGATCGCGATTGTCGCTCCAATCCACCTCACCGGGGAGCGGCTCGTGATGCAGCCAGAACAGGTACGTGGCCACGATGTCGACTCCGCCTGTGCGCATGCGGCACAACGCCTCATCCCATTTCGCGCGCGGATAGCGGCTGAAGTGGAACTCGCCCATCACCGGCAGCCACGGTTGGCCGTCACGGTAGAAGGACCAGCGATCGACCGTGAGCCGCCCCCGGGGGCCATCAGGCGGCCCCATCTGCAGATCGTCAGGGCAGACAACTGCGGCTGCGGCCGCCCGCGCATCGATGCAATGCAGGTTGGTTGTCACGATATCCATATCTGATTCTCCGGGGTGAGTCTTCATGCCGTTCTTGTCTCCCTGGCCTGGGTTGGCCCCAACAGATGCATGACGGAGGAACACCCGGCCGGAGCTGTCTCTCCCCGCCACACCCGCACCGCGTTTCCAGCAATCTCCCCGGTAATCGCGTAGCCATGGAAACTAAACTTCACGCGAACCGGAACGTCGCTGCGATTCCGCACCGCCACATAGATGCCGCCGCCGTCACCGGATCGCGCATGGAGCTGGCAAAGAGCCGGGAGCGTACCCTTGTCGGGCTGGTCGACGACCCTGACCGGAGG
>JAQBFL010000215.1:0-3201 GCA_032123415.1 bacterium
GGTCAGTTCGGCAAGAAAACTTCGCCAGTCCGCAATGTGCGCCATCTGGCGGAAGCTGATGGCCACGTCGAAGGTGCCGAAAGCGAACGGCAGGACTGCGAAGTCTCCCGTGACGAAGCGGCAGCGACCGGCCTGAATGAGACTCTCAATGCGGTGGGCGCACTCGGGTGCGCTTCCCATGACCGTAAGCGAGACCCCCGTGTCGGCGAGTTCCGCGGTGTATTGTCCATGGCCGCCTCCCACATCGACGACGGACGCATGAGGAAAAGGGTTCCATCAACTTGAGGAGCGAGCGGTTTTGAACCGACAGAAGCCACTCGCCGGCCGCGACCGAGAATCGTGAGGCATAGGCGTCGGAAGATGAAACCACGTCCGGCAGCTCGCGGGTGGCGAATGCGGCGAACACCGGCAGCCAGGCGCCGTGTAGCGGAAGGTGCAGGTGTTGTATGATCAGGTTCAGATGCCACATGGAAATTGCTCCTGCTCTGGAAACCCATTGGACGATGCGTGCCGCTTCGCCTCGCTAGTTCCCCGTCTCCCTTCGCCACATACCCTCCCAGTTCGCTTCGCCGCGATCGATGGCGGCCATGAGGCGGCCGCAGATGCCTGAGCGCACGCGCAACTCCGGGATGCGCTTTTCGAGCGCGGCGCGCAACGCGCCGCGAGACTCCCATCCGCTGAGGATGTGGTCTCGCAGGGCATCGGCGCTGAAGGTGTCGAACAGCAGCGTACGGTCCGGAAGGCCCAGTGTGTTGAAATAGTGCGTCACCTTGGGCTGGTAGGAGAGACCGACGATCGAGTGAGCTCCGAGGAAGCCAGGATCAGGGAGTGCAACCGCATGCCGCACAGCAGCGACAGGCGGCGCAGAATGCCCTTGATCGCCTCGTGGTTGTGCAGGCGCTTGTCGATGAAGGCAGTGCGCACGCCCGAAGGCATGCGCGCCATGAGGTCGCGAGTGATCTCGACGTCGTGGTCCTGGGTTGTCACAAACACGAAGGGCGCCTTCACCCGTTCGGCGACTCCCCGCAGCGCCTCCGCGTAGACCCGCAGAAACGCCTCGCGGCCCATGGAGACCCGGCCGGGCGAGGCCCAGGTGTCGAGGTAGCGGTTGATGTTGATGCCGAGCACGGGCTCGTCGGGTCCGATGCCCAGGCCGCGGAAGATTTCCGCGACGCGCGCATCGTCCCAGGACGGAGCGTTCAAGGCGCTGTCGGCGCCGAGGCCGACATGCGGGTTGCGGACGTTCAATTCGCGCACGAGGTCCATCGAGTCGCCGTCCCGGACCATGACGAAGCGCATGCGCTCGATGACCGAACGCAGCATGTGCCGGCCCGACGGCGTGCTGACGGGGCCGACGCCGACGTTGTAGCCGACGATGGGAATGCCCCTCGCCGAGGCGATCGGCAGCAGCAGGTACAGCGAGGACAGGAAATTGAAGAGCGGGTTGAACAGGGCCCGGTCGAAGAGGATGGCGTCGAAGATCACGATGGCGTCCGCGCGCAACAGCGAGGCCATGGTCGGCAGGCCGAGCATGCGCAGCGCCCCGTGCCATGGCATCATGCCGACGGGGTGCGTGCAGTTCGGATAGTTCTCGCGGATGTAGCGGGGGCGGCCGGTCGGAATGTCGTAGCGCAGCCGCCGGCCGCATGTCCGGTCGAGTTCGTCCATGATGGCGGCGATGAGCGCCGCGTCGCCCGCATTGCGGCCCGAGGACGACCCGAGAAGTGTAACGGTCTTGAACATAGCTTATGTCCGTGTTGGGTAAACGGGGCTTGATATCAAATCCCGTCAGCCGACGCAATCGAATTGCGGCCATCGAATCGCGGCCATCCTCGACGCATGGCCTCTTCCTCATCAAGAATCGGTCCTACACCCGCCCACTTGCCGCACGCGATGGTTCCGCCGCAATTGTCCTGCCGCGATTGTCCTTGTCAAATTCAAGCCGATCGTGCAACCATCGGCGCTGTTCGGCGTACGGCGGAGGGCCGCGGGCGGCGGCCGCGCGCGCGACGGCGAACCAGACAAAAGACGGAGCGAAACATGTCGTACCAGGTCATAGCTCGCAAGTGGCGGCCGCAGCAGTTCGACGACATCGTCGGGCAGGGGCACGTCACCGAGACGCTCAAGAACGCGGTGCGGGCGGGGCGGCTGGCGCACGCGTACCTTTTCGTGGGGCCGCGGGGCATCGGCAAGACCTCCGTGGCGCGCATCTTCGCCAAGGCCCTCAACTGCGAGAAGGGGCCGACGGTGACGCCCTGCGGCGTGTGCGCGTCGTGCAAGGAAATCACGGCCGGCAACAGCCTCGACGTGCTCGAGATCGACGGCGCCTCGAACAACGGCGTCGACCAGGTGCGCGACCTGCGCGACACGGTCAAGTACATGCCGACCCACGGGCGCTTCAAGATCTACATGATCGACGAAGTGCACATGCTGTCCACGGCGGCCTTCAACGCGCTGCTCAAGACGCTCGAAGAGCCCCCGCCGCACGTGAAGTTCATCTTCGCCACGACCGAGGCCGACAAGATTCTGCCGACGATCATCTCGCGGTGCCAGCGCTTCGACTTGCGACGCATCTCGGTGACGGACATCGCGGCGCGGTTGCGCCTGGTGGCGGATTCGGAGGGCGTTACGGTAGACGACGACGCGCTGCACGCCATAGCGCGCGGGGCCGAGGGCGGGCTGCGTGACGCCGAGTCCGCGCTCGACCAGCTCATCTCATTCCGCGGAACGACGATCGTGGAGGACGACGTGCTCTCCGTGTTCGGGCTCGTGTCCCGGATGCTGCTCGAAGAGCTGGCGGAGATGACATTGCGCGGCGACGTGGAGGGTATCGTGCGCACCATCGCCAAGCTGGACGACTCGGGCAAGGACCTGGTGCGGCTGACGGGCGAGTTGCTCGAACACTTCCGCAACCTGCTGGTCTGCCTGAACGTTTCGGATGTGACGCAGGGGTTCGACATCGCGCCGGCGCAGGCCGAAGCGCTCAAGCGCCAGGCCGCGCTGACGCACACCGACCGGGTGGTGCGGATCGTACGGGCGCTGAGCGAGGCGCTGGACCGGATGCGCTATGCCCTGTCGCGCCGGACGCTGCTGGAGATCACGCTGATCCGCTGCGCGCGGGCGGCGGTGGTCGTGTCCTTGGACGAGATCCTGGCGCGCATCAACGCCTTGCGGGGCGAGGGGCACACCGCCACCGGTGGC
>JAQBFL010000216.1:0-2573 GCA_032123415.1 bacterium
CGCCACCAACGCCTTCAGCATCAGCTACTACGGTGTCGGCCCAACCGAGATCAGGATCATCTTCATCCTCGTCAATACGCTGATCATCGCCTTGGGCCGCGCCTCCATGCTCAAAGCCGTTCCCTACGTCCTGGGTGCCGCGACGTTCGGCCTCTTCATCACGGTGTTCCGCACGCAGAAGGCGCTCTGGGATGAAGACATGCGCCAGAAGCATGGCGAGCCGGACACGGCGTCGGACGCAAAGCCGAACATCGGCGAGATGGCGCACGACATCGTGACCGGTGTCTCGAAGCGGCGCATTGCGCGCGGTATCCTGTTCACCGTCATCCTGGCCGCCGCGGCCGCCCTGGTTCTCGTCCTGCGCGTGCTCCACCCGCATCACCGCGCACTGGCAATCGTGCTCTACGTGGCGAGCTGGGTTCCCTTCCTGTGGTCCGGGAAGGAGAAGCGCGCGATCCTGCTCAAACACGGTCGAACGATCCGTAAACAGGCGCGCCCGTACCTGCTCCACGTCGCCGTGGCCATTGCCCTGGTCATCATCGGGCGCACGGCCTGGGTGTTGGTGCCGGCCGATGAGACCGCCCTGGGGCGAATGACCGAGGGGGAGTTGACGCAGAGCCTTGACGAGGACCTCGAGAGCCTCCGCGTCCTGGATGCGAACGTCGATGCGCTCGTGCACTGGGCGCAGACGAACGGGCTGCTTTCCCGCTCGGTTCAGGCCCTGCTCCCCGCGGAACAGGACCAGATCCGCGAGTTCTGGCGAAACGTTGTCGACACGATGATGGAGCTCGAGATTCTGAAGCGCCGCTATCGAGGGTTCTACCAGGTCGATTTTCTTGTCCAACCCGCGCTGCACACGCGCGCGTTCCTGGCGGCGTTCGGCGCCTTTACGTCTCAGTATGCGGGATCCATTGCCGTGATTGATCTCGTGTCCCGTTCACCTTCTCTCGTCACGATGCTGAACGAGGCGGACCCGGCACACGGAATTCCGGCGGGAAGCTACGCGGCGCTCGAGCGCCGGGCCGCGCATCCGGATGAGCTCATCCGCCTCAACGCGGGCGCCGCGTACCTGGCCCTTGTGAAAAGGCAGGCTGAAGCGGAGGAGGGGCGTGTTGCCCGGATCGAAGCCCAGCTCAAGGAGATTTACAGGGCGCTGGGCAAGAGCCCGGAACGACTGATCAAGGCGCCGCTCGACCTGCTGGAGCAGTCGGCTGCCACCGCGTGGCTGCCGTTCCAGAAGGACATGGCAGTCGGCATGAGCCTCATTCGCACGCGCCATCGGCCGAACCTGGTTAAACCGGAGTTGATCGCCGAATAGCAGGTGCTGCTGCGGCCCGGCGACATCCTGATCGAGCGCCAACGCCGACTACCTCGCCGTGCTGCGGCCGCGTGTTGCTCGGGCAGATGTGCTCCAGGCCGCCTGCGCCGCTCGCCAGGGCCATCCTCGCGTCGTCTCCCTGGCAGCCTGACCGAGCTTGTGGGAGCCATCGGGGCGGGGGACGTGTTGGTGGGTCGGACCAGCGCCTGCGATTACCCGACGGAGATCAGCATGCTTTCTCTCTTGACTGGGCGAACGTCGCAAGTCTGCCTCGTAGCGAAGGGGAGTAGGCAGCACTTGCTGGTTGGCCGGTCATCTGTATGCGTCTTTTCGATCATCCACGGTCAGCATGAACACGATTTTGTCGTCCTCGTTCACGGAGTAGAAGAGGCGATAGGGGCCGATTCTGTAGCGCCATGTCTGGGGCGTGTACCCCTGCAACTTGCGTATGTTTGGGCCGAAATATGGCCCCTGGCGCAACTGTGGATAGACGTAGGCCGTGAGTTTCTTCGGCAAGAAACGTGGCGGGCCCAGGCGAGCCAATGCCTTCTTGAACTCCTCGGTCTCGAAGACTCGAAACTCAGGCGAATGTTCCGCGATGGCGCTTGGCATCCCGATGCCCTCGTTTCAAGCTCTGGTTGAGTTCGACATTCCCCCGAATCTCGGCCATCTCGAATTCGTCCACAGTTTCGTGCTCGCGCACGAAACGCATCACGGCCGTTTCTATGAAATTCGAGATCGGCCTGTTCTCCCGTTCGGCGACATCCCTGAACAGGCGATAGACCGGCTCATCCAGTCGCAATGTCACTGTCTTGGACATGAATACCTCCTCTGATTCACATTGACGCCACTAGAATACGGCAGAATACATCCGGCGGCAATCCATTTCTTCGGCCAACGCCCGGCGTCATGGGGGCGAGCTTGCGAGCCTACCATGCACGCCGTGTTGGCGGACGGTTCTCCCGCTGCCACTCCCGGCGGAACTAAGTTCATGGCTCGTGCTTGCACAATCGTCCACCGTTCGCTGCCTGCCCGCCTATGGAGGGTCGCCGTAAGCGTCGACCGATCTTTCCGCACTTCCGGTGGACGCGTTCGGCGACGCGTACGGATTACGATTGTCCTCCCGGCCATTCCTTTCTCTCCTTCGGCCAACGGCGCGTTCAGGCGCGCTGTCAAGCGTCGCCTGTTATGTGGAGCTCCACATAACACTCGTTATGTGAAGCGCCGGGTTATGTTGTGTAGTTGATTCATTGTG
>JAQBFL010000217.1:0-5506 GCA_032123415.1 bacterium
CACGAGATCAAGAACCCGCTTGTGGCGCTGAAGACCTTCACCCAGCTTTTGCCCGAGCGTTACGGAGATCCCGAGTTCCGCGACACGTTCTTCAACCTCGTGGGGCACGAGATCACGCGCATCGACTCGATCGTCAACCGGCTGCTGGGGTTCGCCCGCCCGGTGGCGCCGTCCATGGTACGGGTCAGCCTGCACCGCGTGCTGGGCGACTCCCTTCAACTGGTCAAGCAGCAGGCGGCCGGCGTCGGCGTCTCGGTGGAACGCCGGTTCGACGCCGCGAGCGACGTCATCTTGGGTGACGAGGACTTGCTCAAGCAGGCGTTCCTCAATTTTCTCCTTAACGCCGTCGAGGCCATGCCCGACGGCGGCGTGCTCGGCGTCACGACGGCGCAGACTTCCGCCGAAGCCCCGGACGCGCCGGGCAACGGCCCCCGCGAGCGCATCGTGGTGAGCATCGCCGACACGGGCAAGGGTATCCGGCCCGACGACATGCAGCACGTCTTCGACCCGTTTTTCACGACGAAGAGCACGGGCACAGGCCTGGGCCTCTCCGTGGCGCACGGCATTCTGCAGGAGCACCAGGCGGGTATCGACGTCAGCAGCGAAGTCGGCCTCGGAACGACGTTCTCGTTGTCGTTTCCGCTGGCCGGTGAGCAAGAAGAGAGGTCGGCATGACAAGCATGGCGAACGGCTGCCTGCTGCTCACCCGTGACGAGGACGTGTCGCGGGCCTGGGTGGCGTACGGCGTACCGGTGGGCGGCGTGACGTGCGTGGACGACGAGCGGGCCTTGCGCGACGCGCTGGCGGCGCGTCTGGACGCCATCGTGCTGGTGGACCTTTCGCATCGCGCGGGTCTTGACGTCCTCGCGGAGCTATGCCGCGAGGCGCCGCACCTGCCCGTCATTGCGCTGGGCATCGAGCGGTCGGACCCCGCCATGGCCGCCGAGGCGATGGGCGCTTTCGCCCTCGAGATCCGCGATCCGGGGCGTGCACGGGCGCAGTGGCTCTTGAAGCGCGCGGCGGGCCATCTCGAGCTGGCGGCGGAAGTCCGCGGCCTGCGCGAGATGCTGGATGCCGCGCCGGCGGCGGTGGAACGCAGGTCGGAGTCCCGTGCTGGGGGAGAGGCCGCCTTGCCCGTGGCCACGCTGCACTTCACCGAGGCGCTGCGGCACTTCGGCGACGCGGACGCGTTCTTCGCCAGCGTGGCCGAGGGCGTCGCGCGCTGCGCGCGAGTGTCCCGTGCCGGCATCTTTTCGATGGACCGGCGCAACGAGATCTACCGCCTGCGCGCCGGCGTGAAGTGTCTCCCCGGCACGCGCGAACTGACCTTCAGCCATGCGGACCCCGCGGTGCGCTGGATGTCCCGCCATGCGCACGTCATCGGCCGCAGCCAGCTCGGGCACGTGCGTGGCGCGGACGAGCGCGCGATGCTCACGCGCCTGCTGGACCTGCTCGGCGCCGAGGCCATCGTGCCGCTGTACGGGCGCGACCGGATCATCGGGTGGGTCTTCTTCGGCCACCACGCCACGGGCATTCCTTTCGAGCAGGCGGACGTGGAGAACCTCGTCAGCCTGGCCGAGAACGTCGCGCTCATGCTCGATAACGCCCTGCTGTACGACGAAGTCGCCGTGCAGAAAACGTTGGCCGAGACCGTGCTGCAGGCCATCCCGGTCGGCATCGTGGCCGCGGACGCGGAGAGCCGCGTGCGCTGGTTCAACGACGCGGCCGCGGAGATGCTGGGGCAGCGCAAGGAGACGGTGCTGAACGAACCGCTGAGCGGGCTGGGCAGCCGCTTGGCCCATGTGCTGACCTGCGCCCTGCGCGGCGATGCCGGCGAGAAGCCCATGGAGTGGAACGACAGGGGCGGGGGGCGGACGCTCTCCGCCGTGGCGCGTCCGCTGACCAGCGGGGCGCAGTGTCTGGGCGCCGTGGCCATGGTGCATGACCTGACGCGCGAGCGCCTCTTCAGGGAGAAGCAGGAGCAGCTCGAACGCACCGCGTTCTGGACCGAGTTGGCCGCCGCCATGTCCCATGAAGTCAGGAATCCCCTCGTGGCGATCAGCACCTTCGCCCAACTGTTGCCGGAGCGCTATGCCGACGAGGAATTCCGCAAGAGCTTCAGCGTGCTGGTCGCGCAGGAGATCAACCGGCTCAACGCGATGATCGACCAGCTCAATTCCTTTGCCAATCCGCCCGAACTGACTTTCGAGGCGCTGAGGGCGGATGTGGTGCTGACCAAGGCCGTGGCCGTGGCCGTCAGCCGCCTGCCGGCTTCGGGCGTGAACGTCGAGCGGGTGCTTCAGCCGAACCTTCCCAGGCTATGGGGCGACGAGCAGGCGCTGGTCGACTGCTTCGCGCATCTCGTGGTCAACGCGTTGGAGGCCGTCGAGCACAAGACGGCGCCTTCGGTGCGCATCGAGGTGACCGCGGAGTCGGACAAGACCGGGCGCAAGGCGCACCTCACGATCACGGTGGCCGACAACGGGCGCGGCATGACGCCGGACCTGCAGGAGAAGGCCTATTCCCCGTTCTCCACGACCAAGGCCAGAGGCATCGGTCTCGGGTTGCCGATCGTGCGGCGGACCTTGATGGACCACGGCGGCGAAGTGACCATCGAATCGAGCGGGGGCGGCACGAATGTCCGCGTGCGGCTGCCCTCGGCGGTAACACAGGAAGCAACTCGTGAAACGTGTGTTGGTAGTCGATGACGAAGTCGGGACCCGCCAGTCGCTGAAGGCGGTGTTTTCCGGCAAGTACGATGTCTGTCTGGCCGACGGCGCCGCGAAGGCGCGTGAGGCGCTGGGTGCCCGGCCCGTGGACCTGATCCTGCTCGACGTCAGCATGCCGGGCAAGGACGGGCTGTCGTTCCTCAAAGACCTGCAGGAACTCTATCCGGAGATTCCGGTGGTGATGATCAGCGCGCTGACCTCGGTGCGTCCCGTGGTCGAGGCGATGCGCGAGGGGGCGTATGACTTCGTGGCCAAGCCGTTCGATGTGCAGGACATCCTGCGCATCGCGCGGCGCGCGATCGAGAGCTCGAGAACGCAGCGGCGGCTGGCTACGCTCGAGACGGAGGTCTCCCGCCAGTTTCCCGTCAACGACATTATCGGCTCGGCGCCTTCCTTCCTTCACGCGATGGAGGACCTCAGGCGGGCGGCCGACAGCGACTCGACGGTGTTGATCCTGGGCGAGAGCGGCACGGGCAAGGAACTGGCCGCACGGCTGCTGCACGAGACCGGCGGCCGTCGGGAGGAACCGTTTGTACCCGTGCACTGCGCCGCGCTGCCCGAGGCCCTCATGGAGAGCGAGTTGTTCGGGCATGAGAAGGGCGCCTATACCGGCGCCGAGGCGCGCAAACCCGGGCGCTTCGACCTGGCGGGCGCGGGGACGCTGTTCTTCGACGAGGTCGGGGAGATGTCGCTGGCCACCCAGGTCAAGCTGTTGCGCGTACTGCAGGAGAGGGAGTTCATGCGTGTGGGCGGCACGAGCACGATCCGCACCAACGCCCGGATTGTCGCCGCCACGGCGCGCGACCTGAAGGAGGAGGTCCGCAAAGGGAAGTTCCGGGACGACCTGTTCTACCGGCTCAGCGTGGTGCCGGTGCGCCTGCCCCCGTTGCGGGAGCGGCGGGAGGACGTGGCGCCCCTCGCGCTGCATTTTCTGGAGACGGTCCGGCGTACGCTGGGAGCCGCGACGGAAGCGTTCGCCCCCGAAGCGCTCGAGGCGCTGACCCGCTATGCCTGGCCGGGCAATGTGCGGGAGCTGAGCAACATCGTCGAACGCATGGTCGTCCTGCACCGCGGGCAGGCCGCGATCCGACTCCAGGATCTCCCGGAAGAGTTCCAGGCAGAGGCCGGCGCCGGCGGTGTGGCGCCAGGTGCGCAGCCCGCGTCGCCCGAGGGCCGCACGCTGGAAGAGGCGGTCAGCGCCTTCGAGCGGCGCCTCATCGAGCAAGCCCTGCGCGAGACCAATGGCGTGCAGACGCGCGCGGCCGAGAAACTCGGAACGACGCGCCGCATCCTGCGCTACCGGATGCAGAAGCTGGCGATCGACCCCGGCGGCTACGGCGCGGATGCCGACGAGCCGGCCTCCGGCGGTTCGGGCTGAACACGGGGATAGGACACCTGGCTCCATCATCGATCCGCGGCTCACCGCAGGTTCGCCCTCCATTCGAAGATCCAGCGCCATTTCCGCATCTGGAGGGCGAGGACTTCGGCGAGCTCAGTCGAGCCGCTGTGCCGAGCCGTTGTTTTTCGAAGGGTTTTGCAAGCGCCTCTGACGTCGGATGACCGAATCGGGGATGCAACCTCGTGCGCATCGCGAACAGGGCTTGTCGGTCGCGCCGCGAACGCAATAGGCTGGAGCGCATGACAACCCTATGGCACCCCGAGAACCATCATGTCCGGCGCGACATGCCGGAAGTGCCCGACGTTGAGTGTGTAAATCTCCGTACAATGGCAGAGCCTGGCGGTCTGAGCGTGTAACGCATCGTAGATTCCCCCGCCGCGGACCCCTTTCGCCGGCGCCGAATCGATCGTGTCGCGGTATTCCGCAACGCTCATGGACTGGACATCAAGTCGTTCGGCCAAGTCATACACCATAGCCGCGGCATCGGCCGGCGCAATGCGCAGCCGAGCATCGCCGGACAGCGTGGCGTAGGTCTCTGCCAGTGCGTGAGCGGACGTTGTCGCGTCGCCGTCATTCACCAATGCGTCAGCGGCCTCGTATTTCGGGCTGGCGCTGAGGCACGACTCCACCAGGACCGAACTGTCGAGGAACCGCTTCACCGGTGTATCCTCCGCTGCCGCATAGCCGTTACGGCCTCGCCGCTGTCCCAGTTCTGCGGCAATGGCCCGGCATAGACCAACCGCCCGCGCTTGCGCGCCGTCACGCCACGGGCTGGCGCGGGAACCGTGATCAAGGCGGCATTATCCACGACCTCGACGTTGACCGCCATGCGCCCGACAATTCCGATCGCCTCGCGGATCCCCTTGGGCAACACCAACCGTCCAACTTCGTCCATTGAGATCGTTGCTTTCATGGGAATATCATACCAATTACCATTGAAATGGCAAGCGTTGAAATGGCAAGCGTGAATTGAATGACACGACTTGCAGATGCGACCCTCTTGCGCATCGCGAACAGGGCTTGTGGGTCGCGCCGCGAAAGGGGTAAGCTAAAGCACATGACAACACCAAGCGACTCCCTGCCCCTGACGGGCATACTTGGGATGTCGAGATATGCGTCTCAGCGATAAGCCGTGCATGTGTAAGAACGTAAGAGAGACGGGATTGGATTAGTCATCGGCATGAAGGCTTGGCAAGGCGAGCAATGCTCAGACATCATCGCCGCCGACCTCGGGATCACCGAGCGCACGGTCAAGGCGCACCGCCACAGCATCATGACCAAGGTACAGTAGGCGTCGGCCTGCTTTTGTGGCGCACTGTTGGCAGCTATGATTCAGTCCTTAACAACTCGCGTGTTGGTCCATCCGCCGGGCCTTGGC
>JAQBFL010000218.1:0-3458 GCA_032123415.1 bacterium
ACTCCTCCTTGCCGCCGCAGCGGCTCACGGTAACTCCGATTATCTTCCGTCCAATGTACGCTCCAAAAACTCCACCAGTGTCTCGCCACCAACGAGTTCGGTTCCCTGTCCTCTTGCCGAAAGCCCTTCGATGGTCAAATCTAGAGCCTCCTCTAAAGTCGCAACACGTACAGACAGAAGGCTTACCAAATCTCTAACGCCTTGATCGTCAGGGGCGAATACCACGCCCTCGGCATCCACCAGTTTCCCGTCATCACGCCACATAGCCGGATGTTCCACTTCGTCGTTCCTTTCCTTGCCGCCTCAGCGGCTACCCCTTCTGCTTTGCCAGCAGGCGCTCCCCCGCAAGGTATGGGTTGGCGAGCCTGTCGACGGAAATGAATTCAAGAACTTCGTTGGCACACACACCGCAAAAATCCCTGTGATGCACGTTTCGTGACGCACGAAGAGTGACATCACACCGGATTATCATAAATTCTCCGCATCGCGGACACTTCGGACACTCTATCGGCTGATCCCCAACCACGGGCTCACGACTAACAACCCTCGGGTATTCGCGAGTCGGACCTTCGTTCTCCGAGCCGGGTGGGTTATCTGGATTTGGCATTAGAATTCATCCTCATCTTCCGGAGGCTCCGGCAGCAGATTCTCTTGTCCTTCAACCTGCAATCCTGCGTAGGCACTCGGGACAATCCGGAGTCCTGCGCTCGATGCCAAACGGCATCACAACCTTGTATCCGCAGATCGTCGGCACTATGTCTGCGTAGCGCGTATGATTGCGGCGAGCCGCGCACCACCCGTCACGACTACGGACGCAGACGACAGGCCTGTTGGCAAGAATCATTCTACGCCTCAACTATCTCGCCGGTCAGCATGGCCTCTAGGCCATGAACCTGCTTGGCTTCCAAGTAACGCCTGATTGCCTTTCCGAGCGCGTCGCCCATGCTCATCACGGTGCCGTGCTTGCTAGGCACCTGAAGGCTCGACCCAATCCCTTCGAGCTGATCCACCACCTGATCCAGCGAGCCACCGATTCGCAAAAAGAGGCTTATCATACGACAGACCGACTCAAGGTTTCCGGCCGGAACTCCACCCGCTTTCCCAATCTGCGCAAAAACCTCCAGCTCGCGGCCCGTCTTTGGGTTAAACGCAATGATAACATGCATGTGCCCGGTGGGTGCCTTCTGCCTGATGCGTATAGCCGACAGAACTTCCGCCGTCTTAGTCAGGCCATCCTCTTTCTTCACGGATGACTCCTTCGGAAGATGTGGTCCTCAATCGCGGCAATGGCCTCGTCCGCGACGTTGCGGAGTGTTCGGGCGGACGGGTTGGTGTTGTCGAGTCGGCGCACATCATGCGCCCGTAGAGCGCATTGCTTCCTGGCGGCGGACTGTGTGTCGCTGATGGCCTCGTTGTACATCTTCCAGACACGGCCCTGATAGTCGTCCCCGAGCTGTTCAATGCGACAGGGCGGCCTTCGGGTTGCGTGAAGCCTTGATACCATGTCGCTCAAGGCAACATCCACAAGAAACAGGATATCCGGCATGACCACCAGCTTTTTGTTCAGGTAAATTCGGATGACGCTCATCAGCTCTTCCTCGGTGATCCCACGAGGAAGGCTGTACATGTACTCGGTGACCGGCCCCCATCGGTCGACGATATGGATCGAGTTCTCGTGCGTGGCCATGACTCGGAGCAGGTGGTGAAAGAACTCCGACGCGTCGGCGGCAAAGAGAAGCCGCTCGGTCAAGGGGGAGATGGTGAGGTTTGGGTTCTTGAGTATTTTCCTGATCTCGGCGCCGGTCTCTGTCCCTCCTGGCATCTTGTGTGAGAAGACCAAGTACTCCTTATCCCTGTAGCGCATCCGCAGCTCTTCAGCGACAAGCTGCGCAATCAGCGTCTTCCCGCTGGCGTCCGGCCCGTCGATGGAAAAAACAAAATTCATTCCTCGCCCCTTTCCTAGCCGTTAGGCTTCTCGCTCTGCGGCCTCTCAGCGGGCGCGCGCAGATCGCGCCTCGGAAGCTCTATCGTCTTGCCGCACTGCTCGCATGTCCACGGATCGGTGCCTTCCGCCACGGAGATCGGCGCACGCTGCCAACAATGGCAGTGCGGGCAGAGTATGGCCATCGTCGGATTGCCCATGCCTTCTACCTTCCTTTTACGGCGCGGGCGTGGATCAAGCGCCACTCTTCGAGCCGCTCTTCAATCTCTCCTGTTTCGAGGTCGCCTCGACCACTGTCGTCCCAAAAGATCATGTTCCACCTGGATAGTGCGACGGCCGAGAAGACCTCAATCATTGAATTGGTCAAGCAGAGTATCACGACCGCGCCGTCTGCGTTGTGAATTCGCGCCGTGCCGTGATTGTCCACGGATAGCAGCGGGCAGTCCGGCGGGAGTCTGGTCTCGACGCCGAAGAAGGCTACCTTTTTGATTGTGCGTCCCCTTGTCCTTGGGCCTCTGTGCCGCCCTGACGCCCTTCCAGCTCTCCAATCGAACGGAGGAGCCTATCGAGACTCCTCTGCTCGCGCTCCACGGCCAGAAATGCCAGCGCAACTAATATCCCAACTATTCCTACACAGAAAAGTCCCACGAGGCTAGCGGTTTCGCAGTTGCCTCCCTCCACTATCCGTTGCCCTCGCAAAAAGACCAGGAGTGTATTCCATAACACGCAGAGCAGTATTCCGACGCGGGCTGCGCGTCTCATCAGCCTTTTTCCGCCCCATTTCCCAGCGCAGCCAGCCTCACGCTCACGATCCTCTTGCGTAGTGTGATCGTTCGATGCCACTTTGCTGTCCCCCATTTCCGCGCTCATTCCTTCTTCGCCACCTTCATCGCCTTGCCCTTTCCAGTTCCTCTTGGATCGTCGGATCGTCGAGGTATGACTCCAGCGCGTCGTCAATCTCAGCGCCAGAGCCGTCGCGCTCCCCGCGCAGCCAGTCGAGGTAGAGCAGTCCGTCGTCGTCGGAAGCGATGGCGTCCAGCGTGCGGCCCTTGTGCTTTCCGAACGGCATCACGTATTCGGAGGCTTCTGAAAAAGTCATCCAGCACCCCTGCTCAACCTCATGAGCAAATCCGTCATCCGCTGCAGGCTTGCCAGCTCCGCCGCAGACTTGTCCGCCTCCGCCCGCAGGTTTGCCAACTCTGCCCGCAGACTTGCCAGCTCCTCCGTAGACTTGTCCGACTTTGCCCGCAGATTTGCCAACTCTGCCCGCCGACTTGCCAGCCCCGCCGCATACTTGTCCAACTCTGCCTGCAGATTTGCCAACTCCGCCCGCAGACTTTCCAACTTTGCCAACTTTTCAAGTTGGCGAGGCTTAAGCGGGGCGGCATCCTCCGCATCCAGATACTGCGTGCTCGTTATCACGTCCGGCTTCGGACTCTCTCCCGTCAGTGGACTCGCCTTGATTCGATCACCAAGAATTATCGAATAGTTGTCCATGGTTATCTGCTGCAAGCGC
>JAQBFL010000219.1:0-6568 GCA_032123415.1 bacterium
CTCGGGCCGCATGGTCGTCTCGAACAACTGGTCCGGGTTCATTTCACCCAGGCCTTTGAAGCGCTGGATGCGCCGGCCCTTGCGCCCGAGGTTGCGCACCGTGTCGAGGAGTTCCTGCAGAGAATGGATCGGCGTGGGGCCTTCGCCGTTGCGCAGTTCGCCCAGCGGGGCGTCGGAGCGTTCGATCTGCGCGGGGCTGAAGCCGTAGGCGGCCAGCTCCTCGCACAGGCGTGCCAGCGGCGTGGCGGCGTGGATTTCCGTCCAACTGAATTGCGCGGGGCGCGTCTTGTCGGCTTCGGCATCCTCGTCCACGACGACCAGCGCCTGCCCCTTGCGCTCCTCCTCGCGCTCGCGCAGGACGGTCA
Source organism: bacterium (assembly GCA_032123415.1). Classification (GTDB taxonomy): domain Bacteria; phylum Verrucomicrobiota; class Kiritimatiellia; order UBA8416; family JADHWI01; genus JAQBFL01. The sequence goes on from JAQBFL010000219.1 coordinate 366, forward strand.
ACTCCTCGTCCGAATGCACATAATGCCGTTCCGGCCCTGCGTCCCCTTGCAGCGTGACCGCGTACTTCGGGAACGCGCCGTCGCCCGGCCGCCGGCCGCGCAGGTACTCGCCTACATCGACCCGCTTGCGCCCGATCCCATTGAGCAGCCGCTCCATCTGCGTCAGCGCGCGCAGCACGGTGACCAGTTCGGTCCCCGTGAAGTCGCGCCCTCCGGCTTCCAGCGTCACGTCGCGCGCCCCGAGCTCGAGCAGCCTCTGCGCCAGCTCGTCGTCGCTCTGCACGTACTCCTCGCGGTTCTTCTGGCTGATGCGGTACAGGGGCGGTTGGGCCAGGTAGATGAACCCGTTCTCGATCAACCGGGGCATCTGGCGGTAGAAGAACGTCAGCAGCAACGTGCGAATGTGCGCCCCGTCGACATCGGCATCGGTCATGACGATGATCTTGTGGTACCGGACTTTGGCCAGATCGAACTCGTCTTCCCCGATCCCGGCGCCGATGGCGGTGATCAGGGTGCGGATTTCCTTGTTGCTGAGCACCTTGTCCAGGCGCGCCTTTTCGACGTTGAGCACCTTGCCGCGCAACGGCAGCACGGCCTGAATCTCGCGGTTGCGGCCCTGCTTGGCGGAGCCGCCGGCGCTGTCGCCCTCGACGATGTACAGCTCGCAGCGCGCGGGATCGCGCTCGGAGCAGTCGCTGAGCTTGCCCGGCAGCGACGCGCTGTCCAGCGCGCCCTTGCGCCGCGTGAGGTCCCGCGCCTTGCGCGCGGCGGCCCGCGCTCGCGCCGCAAGCATGGCCTTGTCCACCACCGTGCGCGCCACCTTGGGATTCTCTTCGAAATACGTCGCAAGCTCTTCGTTGACCACCGAGTCGACGATGCCCTGCACCTCGCCGTTTCCCAGCTTGGTTTTCGTCTGCCCCTCGAATTGCGGGCTGGGCACCTTGACGCTGATCACCGCGGTCAGGCCTTCGCGGATATCCTCGCCGGACATCGCCTCCGCCTCGTCCTTCAACAGCTTGTTGGCGCGCGCGTAGTTGTTGACTGACCGCGTCAGCGCGGAACGGAACCCGCTCAGGTGCGTCCCACCCTCGATAGTGTTGATGTTGTTGCAGTAGGAGTGGACGTTCTCGTTGTAGGAATCCGAATACTGAAGGGAGACCTCGACCTGGATGTCGTCGCGCTCTTTCTCGAAGGAAACGACGTTGGCGTGCAGGGGCGTCTTGCCGCGATTGAGATACTGCACGAATTCCGTCACCCCGCCCTGGTACAGGAAGCGTTCTTCGGCGCCGTCGTTCTCGTTCGCCAGCACTATTTCCACGCCCTTGTTCAGAAAGGCCAGCTCGCGCAGCCGCGTGGCGAGAAGGTCCCATTGGAATTCGGTCGTCGTGAAAATCGTCGGGTCCGGCATGAAGGTGATTTTCGTGCCCGTGCCCTCGGTCTTGCCGATCGTACGCAGCGGCGTCGCGGTCTTGCCTCGCTCGAACCGCTGGTGATGCACGGCGCCCTCGCGCCGCACTTCGGCTTCCAGCCAGATGCTCAATGCATTGACGCAGGACACGCCCACGCCATGCAGTCCGCCGGAGACCTTGTAACTCGTGTTGTCGAACTTGCCGCCCGCGTGCAGCGTCGTGAGGACGACTTCCAGCGCGGGTTTGTGTTCGGTCGCATGCATGTCAACGGGTATGCCGCGGCCATTGTCGGTCACCGTCACCGACCCGTCCGTGTTCATCGTGACGCGGATATGGTTGCAGTAGCCCGCCAGGGCTTCGTCGATGCTGTTGTCCACGACTTCGTAGACGCAGTGGTGCAGCCCGCGGGACGCGGTGTCGCCGATGTACATGGCCGGCCGTTTGCGGACGGCGTCGATCCCTTCGAGAACCGTGATATTCGTGGCGTCGTACGTGGCGCCGGGCCTGGGGTCAGGCATAAAGCCTCCTCAATAATGCAGTAGTGGGGAAGACTATACCCCAGCGCATGCGACGTGACAAGCAACACTTCGTTCTCAACTCACGCGAATCGGCATGAGAACATAGAGGAAAGGCGTGTCGCATTTGATGACGCCGGGGCTGAGTTCATCCGTGAGTTCGATGTAGATCTCGTCGCTCGTCAGGTTGCGCAGCGGTTCGATCAGGAACGCCGGATTGAACGCCACCGTCATCTCGGGGCCGTTGTAGCGCACGGCGACCGTCTCGCGGGCCTCACCGACCTCGGGACTTGTGATCGACAGCACGAGTTGGTTCTCTGTCAGCGTGACCTTGGCCGCACTGCTCTTGTCCGTGGAAAGAATCACCGTTCTGCGCAGCGAATCCAGCAGCCTCTCGCGCTCCACCGTCACGCGCTGCTCACAATGCGTCGGTATAACCTGGCGAAAATTCGGATAGGTCCCGTCAATCAGCTTGGAGGCGATCAGGATGTCCCCGAAATCGAACACGATCTGGTTCTCCTTGGCGAAGATTTTCATATCGCCTTCGTCGCCCAGGCTATGCAGCAGTTCCTGAACGGCCTTCGTCGGCAGGATCATGTCGCCTTGCGCCTCATCGGGGAAATCGAGTTCGCTCTCGACCAGCGCCAGGCGGCGCCCATCCGTCGCCACCATGGTCAACTTGCCGTCCCGAAAGCTGAGCAGCACCCCGTTGAGCACGAATCGGGTTTCGTCCGTCGAAGCCGCGTAGGCCGTCTTTCGCAACATCTCGCGGAAAACGCCCTGATCGGCATGGTAGCAAAACTTTTCCTCAGGATTCGATACCGGAGGGAAGTCCTCCTGGCTAATGCCGTTGATCTTGAAAAACGACGTTCCGCACTCGACGGACGCCACATCGTTCTCGTCCACTTCGATGTGCATCGAGGCATCGGGCAGTTCCCTCACGATACTACTCAGCCGCCGAACCGGCATGGTCGTCATTCCGGCTTCCTCGATCTCCGCCTCAACGCCACAGCGTACGCTCACCTCGAGGTCCGTAGTCGTCAGCCAGAGTTTCTGTTCCTCGGTTGTCACCAGCACATTGGCGAGGATGGGAAGCGGATTGCGAACTCCCACGACGTTTTGAACGATATGCAAACCATTCGAAAGCGCGTTCTTAGCGACCGTGAACTTCATGCTTCGCTCCCTTCACTGACTTCTGCTCGGCACATCCTGAAGACGAACCCTTTTCGGCTGCCGGTGGATTCGTTTATCGACAAGCCCCCATAGGGATATTGAGATACATGTAGAAAGTAACCGTATTATGGTCTGTTGACAAAGAAAAAAAACGGTATTTATCACCGCTTGACGAGAGCGGTCAGAAGGGGGGTGATCCCCACCCCTTGGGGTAGCGTATGCGCAAAGGCCAACATGTTGGGGTAGCGTGGTGTTTGTAGTGCGGGCGTTGCCAGAGATATGCCTTGTTGATAAGGGGCTTCTGACCTGTAAAGAAACTTCGAAAACTGTCGATAACTTCAAGTTGTAAACAACCCCGCCCGGTTATTAACAGAGATATCCACAACCTCTCACGGCTGCTTGTCGGTGAGGATTGCCTCCATGTCCTTCTCGCGAGCATCGCTGATCTGACGCAGCTTCTCCTGGACTTGACGCCCCTGCTGGACCGCCCGATACCCCGTGACCTCTTCCACAAGTTGCCGGGGTACGGTCTTTGCCGGTGGTGGGGACTCCGTGGGTTTCTCCCCGGAGGGAGGCGCGGGGCGGCCACAGCCGACGGAGAAAAGAATGACCGCAAACAGACAGGTTTGTGCAAAATAACTCAAAAAAGCACCCCGCTTCCATCACGGCCACATCATACCCCACCCGACGTCGGGGGTCAATTCGGTCTTTCGCGGCGCCTTCGCGCAAGCGGGTCGGTCGTCGATCGGCTTGCGCGATCCTATATCCCGTGCGAACTCTTGAATGGGCCATGAATGTCTTGCCGCTGACCCGCGGATTCGAGCTTGCGTGAGCGGGAGCGGTTTCGTAGTGTTTCGGAACGCGATTGACGGACCTGATTCGTCTCGGAGCACGCTGCGGGTTCAACCATGCTTTACTTCGCACGAGGCGCGCAGCATGCGCGTATGAGTTCGGACGATCTGAAGCAGGGACTACGCAAGGTGCTCGTCCTGCCGCCGGGCGTCAACATTTCGTCGATGAACGCCTTCCGCCCACTGACCAGGATTCCGGCCTACAGCGCGGCCAAGGCTGCGGGCAGCAACTTCACGCAGTGGCTTGCGGTACACCTCTCCAAGGCCGGCATCCGCGGCAACGCCATTGCTCCGGGGTTCTTCCTGACGGACCAGAACCGCGCGCGGCTGACGCAGCCCGACGGCGCGCTCACCGCGCGCGTGGGCGGAGCATGGCGAACGGCACAAGTAGGAAAGGCGGAGAAAGACGATGGCTAAAAGCAAGAGCAAGGCGGCGGCGAAGGCCGACATCGGGGTTATCGGACTGGCCGTGATGGGCGAGAACCTGATCCTGAACATGGAGAGCAAGGGCTTCACCGTGGCGTGCTTCAACCGCACGGTGAGCAAGGTCGACGACTTCGTCAACGGGCGGGCGAAGGGCAAGCGCATCGTCGGCTGCCATTCCATCGAGGAACTCGTGGCCGGCCTCAAGCGTCCCCGCAAGATCATGCTGATGGTCAAGGCCGGCAGCGCGGTGGACGAATTCATCGACCGGCTGCTGCCGCACCTGGAGAAGGGCGACATTCTGATCGATGGCGGCAACTCGCACTTCCCCGACACGACGCGCCGCACGCTCTACGTCGAGAGCAAGGGCAAGCTGTATATCGGCACCGGGGTCTCGGGCGGCGAGGAAGGCGCCCTGCTGGGGCCTTCCATCATGCCCGGCGGCTCGGTAAAGGCCTGGCCGGCGATCAAACCCATTTTCCAGAAGATCGCGGCGCAAACCGACGCGGGCGAACCCTGCTGCGATTGGGTCGGCGAAAACGGCGCGGGGCACTTCGTCAAGATGGTGCACAACGGCATCGAGTACGGCGACATGCAGATGATCTGCGAAACGTACCACATGATGAAGACCGGCCTGGGCATGACCAACGCCGAGATGCACAAGGTCTTCAAACAGTGGAACACCGCCGAGCTGAATTCGTACCTCATCGAGATCACGCGCGATATCCTTGGCTACACCGACGAGAACGGCAAGGACGTGGTCGACCTGATCCTCGACACGGCCGGCCAGAAGGGCACCGGCAAGTGGACGGTGGTGGCCGCGCTGGACGCGGGCCAGCCGCTGACGCTGATCGGCGAGGCCGTCTTCGCGCGCTGCCTGTCGGCGATCAAGGAGGAACGCGTCGCGGCGTCCAAGGCGCTCAAGGGGCCGAAGCCGGTTTTCGAGGGCAACCGGGCCGGGGCGATCGCGGACCTGCGCAAGGCGCTGTACGCTTCGAAGATCGTCTCGTACGCGCAGGGGTATCAATTGATGCGCGCGGCGGCGGCCGAGTACGGCTGGAACCTCAACTACGGTGGGATCGCGTTGATGTGGCGCGGCGGCTGCATCATCCGTTCGGCGTTCCTGGGCAAGATCAAGGAAGCCTTCGAACGCAACCCGAAACTGAACAACCTGCTGCTGGACCCGTTCTTCAAGGCCGCGGTCGGCAAGGCGCAGGCCTCGTGGCGTCGCGTGGCCGCGGTGGCGGTGCAGACCGGCATCCCCATGCCGGCCACGACATCGGCGCTGTCGTATTTCGACGGGTACCGCGCGGCGCGGCTGCCGGCCAACCTGCTCCAGGCGCAGCGCGATTACTTCGGCGCCCATACCTACGAGCGCGTGGACAAGCCGCGCGGGAAGTTTTTCCACACGAACTGGACGGGGCGCGGCGGCTCGACCGCGGCGTCAACCTACGTGGTGTAATATGGCGAAAACCGCGCCGAGGTATCTCGGCGTCGCTCCGCGGATCTTCGAGGAGACGGACCCCGCAGGCCGCCATCTCGAAGTAAGTCGCCCTGCGGCTGGGCGAGTTGGCTGACTGCCGCCACGCGGCGCGCGGGTGGCCCGCCGGAGCGGGAACCGCAAATCCGGCCGAAGATTCGCCGGGACACAAGCGTCTATGGTAAAAAGGAGAAGACCGCGATGAAGAAGCGACTGCTGCTCATGGCGTTGGGACTGTCCCTGTTGTCGGCGCGCGCCGCGGATGTCAATGACCTGGAGTTCCTCGAGGCCTTCGCCTGGGGCGACCGGCAGGCGGCGCTCAAGGAGCTGGCGCCCGATACCGAGGACTACT